>NZ_JAWUEI010000002.1:0-267739 GCF_036663495.1 Enterobacter sp. 342 | reverse complement strand
GGAACGGTCTGCGTTGTCGGGAAGATGCGTGATCTGATCCTTCAACTCAGCAAAAGTTCGATTTATTCAACAAAGCCCTGGTGCAGCTAACGCTGCAGAAATCTATAACAAGAATTCGAACAAGCTGGACTTCTACGGTAAAGCTGTAGGCGAACACCAGTGGACGACTAACGGTGATTCTAATAACAACGATACCACCTATGCCCGTATCGGTTTCAAAGGTGAAACCCAGGTTAACGACCAACTGACCGGTTACGGCCAGTGGGAATACAACATGGACGCGTCCAACGCAGAAGGCTCTCAGGGTACTAAAACCCGTCTGGCTTTCGCTGGTCTGAAAGCAGGTGAATACGGTTCATTCGATTACGGCCGTAACTACGGCGTGTTCTATGATGCGCTGGCTTCAACCGATATGCTGGTTATCTGGGGTGGCGACTCACTGGCCGCAACAGATAACTTCATGGCTGGCCGTAGCACCGGTCTGGCTACCTACCGTAACTCCAACTTCTTCGGTCTGGTTGATGGTCTGGCACTGGGCCTGCAGTACCAGGGTAAAAACGAAAACGGTCACACCACTTCTCGCCAGAATGGCGATGGCGGTAGCTACTCCCTGGGCTATGACTTCGCAGAAGGTTTCAACGTAACTGCGGCATACACTAACTCTGACCGTTCCACTAAGCAGTCTGCTGACGGTAAAGGTGAACGTGCTGAAGGTTGGGCAACGTCTCTGAAATATGATGCGAACAACGTATACGCATCTGTAATGTACGGTGAATCCCGTAACATGACTCGCGAAAATGATGACCAGTTCGCGAACAAATCACAAAACTTCGAAGCTGTAGTTCAATACCAGTTCGACTTTGGTCTGCGTCCATCCCTGGGCTATGTGCAGTCTAAAGGTAAAGACCTGACCGCCCGTACTGCTAACGGTTCTACTTTCGCTGGTGGCGATGCTGACCTGCTCAAATACATCGAAGTGGGTACCTGGTACTACTTCAACAAGAACATGAACGTTTACGCTGCGTACAAGTTCAACCTGCTGGATGATAATAAATATACCCGTGCTACAGGTCTGTCTACCGACGACCAGGCTGGTGTTGGTATCGTTTACCAGTTCTAATCAGAACACCACTTTGTTATATGCTTAATGAACAGGGCTTCGGCCCTGTTTTTTTATGCCTGACAGAAAATAATGGCGACTTTTGAAAAGCCGCACGCTTTTCGTCGCAAACGGTTGGCATTTTGTAAATCTACCGTTAACCTGATAGCGGATTTCACTTCTGTAATCACAATGGAACTTCGTCATGTTTGAGAACATTACCGCCGCTCCTGCCGACCCTATTCTGGGCCTGGCCGATCTGTTTCGTGCCGACGACCGCCCTGGCAAAATCAACCTGGGTATTGGTGTATATAAAGATGAAACCGGCAAAACTCCGGTACTGACCAGCGTTAAGAAAGCTGAGCAGTATCTGCTGGAAAACGAAACCACCAAAAACTACCTCGGTATTGATGGTATCCCTGAATTTGGTCGCTGCACCCAGGAGCTGCTGTTCGGTAAAGGCAGCGCAATTGTAAGTGACAAACGTGCCCGTACAGCACAGACCCCTGGCGGTACCGGTGCGCTGCGCGTGGCGGCGGATTTCCTTGCGAAAAACACCTCTGTTAAGCGTGTCTGGGTAAGCAACCCAAGCTGGCCGAACCACAAGAGCGTCTTTAACTCTGCGGGTCTGGAAGTGCGTGAATACGCTTACTACGACGCAGCAAACCACTCTCTCGACTTTGACGGTCTGCTGGCGAGCCTGAGCGAAGCGCAGGCGGGTGACGTGGTGTTGTTCCACGGTTGCTGCCATAACCCAACCGGCATCGATCCGACGCTTGAGCAGTGGGAACATCTGGCGAAGCTGTCCGTAGAAAAAGGCTGGCTGCCGCTGTTTGACTTTGCCTATCAGGGCTTCGCCCGTGGTCTGGAAGAAGATGCAGAAGGCCTGCGCGCGTTCGCAGCCGTGCATCAGGAGCTGATTGTCGCAAGCTCTTATTCCAAGAACTTCGGTCTGTACAATGAGCGTGTTGGTGCCTGTACGCTGGTTGCGGCAAACGAAGAGACCGTCGATCGCGCATTCAGCCAGATGAAATCTGTGATCCGCGCTAACTACTCTAACCCACCAGCACATGGTGCGTCTGTTGTTGCCACTATCCTGAGCAACGATGCGCTGCGCGCCATCTGGGAACAAGAGCTGAATGACATGCGTCAGCGTATTCAGCGCATGCGCCTGCTGTTTGTGAACACCCTGGCTGAGAAAGGCGCTGACCGCGACTTCAGTTTCATCATCAAACAGAATGGTATGTTCTCTTTCAGCGGCCTGACCAAAGAGCAGGTTCTGCGTCTGCGTGAAGAGTTCGGTGTGTACGCAGTGGCGTCTGGCCGCGTGAACGTGGCAGGCATGACGCCTGACAACATGGCACCACTGTGCGAAGCGATTGTCGCCGTACTGTAATTTGCGCCCATAAAAAAGCCTGCATTATGCAGGCTTTTTTTATTCTGGTTACCAGACAGGCATTTCATCCTGAAGGAACGGGTTATGGAGCCGTTCATATCCCAGCGTTGACATCGGACCGTGCCCAGGGATAAACGTCACATCATCGCCCAGCGGCAATAACTTCTGTTTAATCGACTGAATCAATTGCCCGTGGTCACCACGCGGAAAGTCGCTGCGTCCTACGCCACCTTTGAAAATCACATCGCCGGAAATCAGCAGACGGGACTGGTCATCAAAGAAGACGATATGGCCTGGCGTATGCCCAGGACAATGCAACACCTGTAAAGTCACATTCCCTACGTTCACACGCTCTCCTTCATTCAGCCAACGATCGGGCGTCAGAGGTTGACACTCATCAAGGCCAAACATGCGGCTTTGGGCTGGCAAACCCTGCAGCCAGAACTCATCTTCTTTTTCCGGACCGATCACCGGCACACCATAGTGCTGTGCCAGTTCCGCCGCTGCGCCGACATGGTCAAGGTGACCATGTGTCAGTAATATCTGCATCAACGTCACACCGCTGTCTGCAACTTCCTGTTTGATCTTCTCAGCGTCACCGCCGGGATCGACAAGCGCGGCCAGTTTGGTTTGTTCACACCAGATTAATGAACAATTCTGGGAGAACGCCGTAACCGGAATAATACGATAGTTCATACTGCTCCTGTGTTTCGTTATTACCAGTGCCGAACTGGACCGGTATCAATATGTACAAAGTTGCTGCTGGGGTAATATCCTACACCACCTGCACGCATAGATAACGCAGCTTTGCGAATATTGGCTAACGAAACGCCTTCAATATGGAAATCCATTGCCTGTCCCTTCGTGTGATAGCTTTTTTTCGCTACCCCGCGACTGTGGGCGCGCAGTTCATTATTGGTATCAATCGAGCGATAACCCGAAATAAGCTGCACCGGCTTGCTGGTACCCAGCAGGCCCTGAAGGCGGAAAAGCTGATCAAACAGTCCTGGATCGATGGCTTTTATTTTATTCGCGCGGTAATCACGGAAAAAGTGGTTAAGTCTTGCTAATTCATCCTGAATATAGCCTCTGCCATCGAAGAATTCCGCTTTTAGCGACTCACCAGTATGGAGATTGTTGAGCGTTAAAACTCGCGGACGAGGTGTCGAGAGGGTGGCAAATGCTGGCGTCGGCAGGATGGCCGCTGCGCCGAGCGCAACACCACCTAACGCCAGCAGTTTGCGGCGATTAGCGTCAAATTTGTCCATGATAATCAGGTCTACAGGTCAATGTTTATCGTAATATGCTTAGCGCACGAAGGGCACCTTAACTGGCAAAACCGGGTACGTCAAGGCGCCCAACCCCAGTGAATACGCGGCTTACAGCGATATTGCCCCTTATTCACCATAACTTACGACAATCATTTTTCCCGAACTGCTTCATTTACCTGATTAATTGTTCGGCTTTTGGCAAAATTTGTGCGCCGGATCGCGCGGTGAGATCATAATTGTAAATATCTGTACGATACTGAGTACGCCCGTCTTCGCCAACAAACGCGGTCAGATAGTAAAGATTGACCGGAATATTGTGTCGAATGTTAACGTACCGCGTATCCCCCTGTTTCAGGGCGTCAGAAATACGCGTATCGTTCCAGCCCGCATCCTGCAACAGCATATTGGCAAGCTCTGAGGCTTTGTTCACGCGCACACAGCCAGAACTCAGGGCGCGAGTATCTTTCTGGAACAGGTTGTGGTTCGGGGTATCGTGCAGATAGATAGCTTCTGAACTCGGCATATTGAATTTGTAGCGTCCCAGCGAGTTGTGCGCCCCTGGAGCTTGCTGGAAGCGGAAAGGCAAATTAGATGCCGTAATCGTCGACCAGTCGACCATGTACGGATCGATTGCCTCTTTGCTGTTCCATCCCCGCATAACCGTATAGCCATGACGTTCCAGGTAACCCGGATCGTTCCAGACTTTAGGCAGAATATCTTTGCGCGCCAGTGTCGGCGGCACGTTCCACGGCGGGTTAACCACCACGTTATTTAACGCACTGCTCATCATCGGCGTTTTACGATCAGGACGTCCGACAATCACGCGTGACGCCAGTACTTCGCTACCGTTCTGGTAATAGACCAGCGAATACGCAGGAATGTTAACCATGATCCCGGTAGAGAGCGTTCCCGGCAGTAAGCGCAAACGCTGGATATTGAGCGCCAGCACCCCTGCCCGCTGCGCAGGTGATACGTTCAGCCAGTCACGCGTCGACTGACCAATGACACCATCGGCCCCCAGCCCCTGCGCGGCCTGGAACTGTTTAACTGCCGCAACCAGTTCGCGATCGTAAACCGCCGGTTTGTCGCTCACGACCACCGCTTTCTTCTCTTTCACAGAGGCTGATGGACTGACCACGACGTTTTGCGGATCATCACCAGGCAGTGCAATCTTTGGCCCGCCGTCCAGAATACCGGAACGCTTTAAGATCTCACGCAGGGCAGGCACATCGCTGCTCCACTGCCCCGGACGCAGTGTCGCACTGCCACGCATTTGCGGCCATGGACGCGAATCCCCCACCAGTTCAAGAAGCGACTGGTGCAGGGTGGCATATTGCGGATGCGCTGGCGCAAGACTGGCTATAAAGCGGGGTAGATCGCCATTATCCAGAGCTAACTGCCACTGATTAATCACCGACAGTGCCGGCGTCGCCAGCTTATAAGGCTTATCACTGTACAACCAGCGGTTGCCATTGACCGGAATACCAGCCACAAACTGCAGGTAGCCCATCATCGCATCGGAAAGCACCACGTCCCGTGCTTGCCCGGTGACGGCAGGATCGGTTAACAGCTCAACCCACGCTGTAAACTGCGGCTGGAACCCGGCAATCGCCACTTCCGCCAGCTGTTGCTGAAAGGCGCGTACTGCGTCACGGTTGTCCCACATCGGTTTCATATCGCGGGCAGCATAGAGCAGCGTGAGCTGGTTGATATAGACGGGTGTGTACCCTGAAGGCAGCCCAGCGTGTAGCTGCTGACGGAGAGAGTCGACGTCGATGCCTTCAGGCAACGGCTTAATACCGGCCATAATGGCCGTTGCAGGTGACTGTTCCAGCGGTTGAGACAACGACGTTGGCTGTGCGCCTGTCGTTGCGGAGCTGTCAGTCGGTACAATTTCAGGCTCATCGGCCTGAGCGGTTAACAGCGGAGCAAACATCACTGCCAGGCATAAACTGAGCGCAGACAGCTGACGACCACATTTTTTCTTTAGCAACATCCCTTGCCCCCTGTTTTCACGACATGCCCATCACGGTGGGGCTTTCTTCTATTATAGGTAGATGGCAAATCTGTTGCCTTACCTTATGTAAAGAAGTTTAAAGATAACGCAGCCCTAAGCACAAGTTAAGTTTAAAAAAAAAGCGGCGCCAATGCGCCGCTCCCGGTCAGAAGACGCTTCAGGAAGCGTCCGCCGTGGTTTCCGGCAATGACTCTGGCGGCTGAGGGGCAAAGCCACGCAACCCAACAACGTGAACGTGTTCGCTGTTCTGGAACACCTTACGCACCAGCTTATAAGTGGTCCCTTTTTCAGGACTGATGTTTTCTGGTGCCGCAATGATGAGCTGCATATCAAGACGCTCGCAAAGCTCAAACAGCGTGGCAATAGAGCGGGCATCAAGACGCGCCGCTTCATCCAGGAACAGCAGTCGACATGGGGAGATGTCTTTGCCACGCAGGCGGCGTGCTTCATCTTCCCAGCTCTGTACCACCATCACCAGAATTGACATCCCGGTACCGATCGCTTCACCCGTAGAGAGCGCCCCCGATTCCGCACGCAGCCAGCCGTCGGAACCACGGTTAACCTCAACTTCCATTTCCAGGTAGTTACGGTAATCCAGCAACTCTTCACCGATGGTTTGCGGTGTGCGTTGCCCCATATCAATCTGCGGGTTCAGGCGCTGATACAACTTCGCCAGTGCTTCAGAGAAGGTCAGACGGTTGCTGTTGAACAGATCCTGATGCTGTTCGTGCTGCTCTGAGAGCACTTCCAGCAGCGTCGCATGGGCTTCTCGCACATTGACGTTAAGACGCACACTGTTCACCTGGCCAAACGATACGCTCTGCAGACCCTGGTTCAACTGACGAATACGGTTCTGCTCGCGCTGAATGGTTTTACGGATGATGTTCGCCACGCTGCGAGAGCTGATAGCCAGTTTCTGCTCACGAGAGGTCAACTCTTCCGTCAGACGACCCAGCTCAATTTCCATCTGTTCGATAGCTTCGACCGGATCATCGGTACGAATGATATCCTGACGAATACGCTCACGCAGATGCTGATAAACCGCCACGAAGAACTGAATTTTACGCTCTGGACGTTTCGGATCTTCCGACATACGCAGTACATCACGCAGGTGCTCGTTATCCGCCACCGCCAGACGCAACGCACCCAACGCCTTATCCGACATCGATCGCAGTTCATCGGCAGAGAGGTACGCCAGTTCACGACGGTGCAGACGACGTTCAACGTTATTGTCTTTCACCATCCGCATTACTGCGCACCAGCCCGCCTTCGCTGTCACGACCTGCTCGCGCATTTCATGGTAGTCGCGCTCCAGTTTACGCAGGCGACGCGTCAGGTTATCCATTTCTGCTTCGCAGAAGGTCAGCGCTTTTTCCAGTTGATTGCGGCGTGCACGGTTATTACTGAGCTGCGAATGCAGTTCGTCACGGCGAATACGCGCCCGTTCTTCTGCCCCGCTGTCGGCACGAACACCGATGTCCTGAAGCTCTTTCTGCAGGTCGTTTAACAGCTCTTTCTTGGTGTCGAAGGAGCTTTTCAGCGAGGCCAGCACCTGGTTGTACTGGTTCAGCTGTGCCGAGTGGCTACGCATCGCTTCGCGAGCGCGCGTACGTTCCGCTTCAGCCTGCTCAAGGCGCTGACGCAGCTTTTCATTCAGGTCGCTGTTTCCGCTCAGCATCTCAGCCGAATCGGAATAGCCGAAATGCGCACGACGCTGCACGACTTCCGTCAGGGCAAATGCCTGCTGACGCGCTTCGCGCTGCACCTGTTGCGACCAGGCATAGTCTTCTTTTAACTGCTCAAACTGTTCCGGGTCGCTCTGCAGAACAGAGACAACCGACTCCAGCTTCGCCAGTTGATTACCATGTTGCTGAATGAAACGCGCGGCTTCCTGGGCTTCATCCAGACGTTCCTGGATCTCATCCACACGATCGGCCAGGGTTTCATCCGCCAGTAGATTCAGGCGCGGCAGAATGCGGTTTAGAGCAGCAACACCCTCTTTGGCTTGTTCGAACTGAACACGGCTCTGCTGATTGTCATTTTCATGACTGGCAATGGCTCGTTCCAGTTCACCACGACGGGTATTGAGCTTACGGATTTCCGCTTCCGGGTCAGCATCAAACGCCACGCCCAGGTGGCTGCCGATAAAGCGGCTAAATGCCTGGTGCAGACGCTGGGTTTTCTGCACGTCAAACGACAATGTCGCAAAACGTTCAGACAATGTTTCTCGCTCGGCGTGCAAACTTTCAATGCGGCTTTCACGGGCAGCGCGGCCAAACAGTGGCAGCTCAGGGAAGCGTGAATAACGCCACTGACGATCAGCGATTTTCACCACGACCGCTTTTTCCAGCTCGTCGACACTGAAGACGCTGTCATCGAATGACTGCGGATCCCCTTCGATCAAATAGAGATCTTCCGGGCAATCTTCCAGACCAGCAAGCTGCTCGGAAACCAGCGACAAATCCGGCACCACAATCGCGTTACGCGACGGGCCATAAAGGGCTGAGAAGTACGGAGCATCGTCCAGACCGACATCGTCATAAATCTCGGACAACAGTACGCCACCGAAACGTTCAGCCAGCGTATTCAAACGCGGATCTTCCGCACCACCCGGCTGGCTTAAGCGTTCAATCTCTTCATCAACGTCACGTTTACGCGCGCCCACTTCATCACGCTCAACAATGGCCTCGCGCTCGCGCTCCAGCAGTTGCTGCAGGTATTCGGTTACTTCCTGGCTGGACGTAAACTCTTCGCCGCACTGCTCGCTGAGCTGGTTCAGGCTACTTTGCGCCGCCAGCCAGACGGGGGCACGCTGCAACAGAGTTTGAGAACGAGACTGAAGCTGTTCCATCTCCTGACGCAGGGTCATACGCTGTTCACTGGCGCTGGAGACGGTGTCGGAGAGTGCGGCGATACGCGCTTCCAGCTCCTGATGCAGAGCCTCAAGATCGTCGATATCGTAATTTTTACCCTGGCGCTTGCAGAACTCTGCCAGCAAACGCTCCGCTTCCTGTTGCTCGCGCAGACGCTGTTCCAGCTCGTTCAGGCGCATACGCAGTGGCTGCACCTGCTCGGCCAGATGACGTTGGTTCACGCCATCTCGCAACAATTCACGTGCGATGTCCCATGCTTCATTGCGCGCCAGCGGGCCGTTGATTGCCACAACCAGTTGATACGCCTGCTCAAACTGACTGTGTGCCGTTTGCGCGACGCTCATTTTCTGATCGAGAGAGAGCAGCTTCTCGGTCGCTTCCTGCTCTTTAGCCTGGAAGGTATCCAGCCACTCATCAGCGCTTTCTGGTGTCAGATCAGGCAGATGACACAGCTCTTTTGCACGCTGTAACGCCTGCAATGCCTGTGTGTACTGAATTGCACGCGTCTGCTGCACATCCAGCGCCTGCTGGTAATCAGCAAGCTGGCTTTTCAGCTCATCCACTTCCAGTTCGGCGGCTTCAGCGCGGGCTTCGTTCTCTTCCTGCATGTCGGCGGCTTCAGCCACCACTTCATTCTGTTCTTCGAGACGAATTTGCAGCTCATCGAGGTCCGCTTCGTAGCGTTCGATTTTCTCCTGCTGACGCAGTGCGGTCTGCACCAGATTCAGGTGATCGCTGGCCGCCTGGTAATCCGCTTCCAGATCGCCCTCAGCACCGGTGTGTTCGCCCAGCTCGCGCGCCATTTCGACGTGCTTGTACTGCTCGGCCACCAGCTGTTTACGGGAGGTAAACAGCTCGCGACGGTACTCTAATGCCTGATCGAGATGCACGCGGCGTTCGTTGGCGTGACGCATATAGTCCGCCGCCACGTAGTTAGTGGCCTCGCTGATCAGGTGTTTAAACAGGTCACGGTCAGACTGGGTAACGCGAATCGCTTCCAGCGTCATGCGGTTTTCACGCAGCGCGGCTTCCATATCCTGGAAGGCCTTACGCACGCCACTGTTTTCCGGCAGCAGGTAGTCGCGCAGGGAGCGGGTAATGGCGCTGGAGATACCGCCGTACAGCGACGCTTCGATCAGACGGTAGTATTTGCTACGGTCTGATGCCGTGCGCAAACGACGCGCCACCACGCCCAGATCGAACATCAGCGAGTGGTAATCGGTAATAGAGTTGAACTGCTTGAACTGCACGCCTTCGATGGCTTCGAGCTTGTCTTTCAGCTCCTGCAGCGTCAGCACGCGCGCCTGGCGCTCGTTCAGGGTTTCCGTTAGCAGCGCCGTCGGCTGCATAGATGTTGGCAACCCCTGGATCGCAAATGGTTTGATATCCACTTTACGGTCGCGACCAGCGACCTGCTGCAGGCGCACGCCCACCACCACACGCTGATGGCGGGAGTTAATGACGTCCAGCACCGAATAGCAGACGCCAGCTTTCAGCTTACCGTGCAGACCTTTATCACGGGAGCCGCTTGTTGCCCCCGCTTCGGTGGTGTTACGGAAGTGAAGCAGCGTCAGATCGGGAATCAGCGCCGTAACAAACGCCGCCATGGTGGTGGATTTACCCGCACCGTTACCGCCAGAGAGCGTCGTGACCAACTCATCCAGATCGAACGTTCGGGCGAAGAAGCCGTTCCAGTTAATCAGCGTTAGTGAGCGAAATTTACCGCGTTCAATCATTACTCTTCCTCCCCGCTATCCGGCAGATTCTCTTCATGCTCATCATTGAGCTGCAAATGGTTTTCCACCGGCATCGCTTCACCATCGCGGATCATGCGAAGCTGCGCCTCACGCGCGTCATCGCCCGTACGCACATCGGCGCCGAAGCGGAAGACAGATTCCGTAATGCGGAATTTGCTGCTGTCGTGGCCCATAAACCAGACCATACCCAGACGACGCAGACGGTTCAGGGAAGAACGAACTTTTTCCTGTAATTTCTGACGATCGAGATCCGAACCCGTGGAGCGGTTGTTCACCAGCTTAAGCAGCTTGCTCTCATCTGCCAGCGTCAACAGCTCGTCGTAAAGTTCCTGCTGGGTGAAGATCCCTTCATTCGCCAGACGTTCCGGGCTGAGATAGAGATAGCAAAGAATTTTGCCGACCATCATATCCAGCTCGGAGAGCACGGAGCGCGGAATCAACGTCGTGGAGCGTGGACGCAGGTAGAAAAACCCTTCCGGTGCGCGGATAAGCTCCACGTTATAGCGTGCATAAAACTCTTCCAGGTACTCCTGGAAGTCCATCAAAAAGGCGTGATTATCCAGCTCGTCTAAGCCAATGTGACGACCGGCACGCAGCTGGCTGTCCAGCGCCGGAAATAACGGATTCGCCAGCGCCTGTGCCAGCTTAACTGGCATCACTTGTTCAATATTTGTCAATGACATGCGCCTGTACCTTGGCTCCGTAATCGTTAATTGGCTGCCACTTCGGCGGCAGTCCGGTGAAATCTGCTTGTGCAACACCCAGGCGCACCGCCTGGTCTACCACAATGCGGGCAACATCGAAGTGGCGTGCACGAGGATATTGCGCCAGATAGTCGCGCACCACGAGACCAAGATCCAGCGGCA
Organism: Enterobacter sp. 342; assembly: GCF_036663495.1. Classification (NCBI taxonomy): domain Bacteria; kingdom Pseudomonadati; phylum Pseudomonadota; class Gammaproteobacteria; order Enterobacterales; family Enterobacteriaceae; genus Enterobacter; species Enterobacter sp. 342. The sequence goes on along the minus strand of NZ_JAWUEI010000002.1, from coordinate 256,460 downwards.
CTTGTCTGGTTTTGTAGACAGCGAGCTGTTCTTCGATCATGGCCGCAAGTTGCTCACGAATTTCGTTGAATTCTTCGTATTCCAGATCCGGTGGCAGTTCACCGGTAACCTCTTCATCACGCAGCGCCATCTCTTCGTCGCGCATATCCAGCAGACGATCGGCATTGGCGTAGGTCAGCGCCCACGGCGCATCGAAATAGGTCTGCACAGACTGACGCAGACGCTGGGCAAAGACGCGGTTTTTATCCATATCAATCGCGGTACGGATAAATTTATGCACATGGCGGTCGTAGCCGATCCACAGGTCGATCGACTGCTGTCCCCAGCTAATAATGCGATCGAGTTTACTCTGCAAATCAAAGACCAGACGGTCGACAAAATGCAGATCGTCATGTGCCATGGTCGCATCCTGAATGCGTAGCAGGTTGGCCTGGAGCTTGTCCCCTGCGGCTTCCAGCGTATCCTGCAGCTCACGCAGCGTGCCGGACGTTTCCGACAGCAACAGTTCGCAGCTGGAGATGGCCGCGCGCCAGTCTTTGTTCAACAGTTGCGCGATATCGTCCTTCACCTGCTGCTGCTGTTCGTCCATCAGACGCTGAGTCAGATCGATACTGTCGAAAATCTCCGCTACCGAGTATTTCAGCGGTGCGTAAACATTGCGGTGCCAGTGGAATTCGTCACCGTTTTCATCCGCAGCATCGGCGGCACGCTTAAGTTCACCCGCAACAATCGAGAGCTGCATGGAAAGACGCAGCGTGGAAAATTCACGCTGGCGAATGTAGTAATCGGTGATGCCGATGCCCAGTGGCGTCAGGCGATAGATGGCGTTTCCTTCCGCCTGCTCGCTGGTAAAGCGGTTCAGCAGACGTTGACGCACCATATCGTTGATTGCGTTGTTGGCACGCACGCTAATGGTTTCGCTGGTTTGCTCAAACGCATCACTTACATGGCGGAACGCGTCCACCAGTTCACCCTCGCTCATTTCACCATCCAGCCGTTCGCCGTTCAGCGTGGCAACCGCCAGCAGGAAAGAGAGTCTGTCTACCGGCAGCGAGATGGAGAAATCGTTTTTCCTGGCCCAGGCAACCAGTTCGGGGACTGTCTGGGAAAATTCACTCATAGGTTATCCTTGCATCTGCGGCTTGTGCGCGGTGACGTGAATATAGCGGCCAAGGCTGATAAAAGGCTCCTGACGGCAATACCGCGTTTCTAATTCTGTTAAGGTGTCAAAACAGTCACGCTGTTTGTGTTTTTCACGCAGATAATCATGAAACACCCTGACGCCCGTCTTCCCAACGATCTGCCAGCCAATCTCTTCCAGCCAGCCGTACACCTGCTGTGGATCACGCGGATAGTCCGGGGAAAGCGTGCGCTTTTTCTTTTTTGGCATCCCGACCTGAACATAGTCGAAGTTACCTGCAACCATGTTATGCATCAGGAAGCCGTTAGCATTGTAGAACATCAGCGACAGTGTGCCGCCCGGGCGTAACATCGACCACAGTGTTTGTAACACGCTTTGCGGATCGGCAACCCACTCCAGCACCGCATGAAACAATATCAGATCAACCTGGGTTTCCAAATGCTGTGAGATATCCTGAGCGGCGCATTGTATAAAATGCATGTTGTCGCTCACACCTTTCTCTTCTGCTGCACGCGTCGCACGGGCGACCATTTCAGCAGAAAGATCGCAAAGCGTGACGTGATGACCGCGCTCGGCCATTTTTATCGCCGTCTGCCCTTCACCGCCGCCGGCGTCCAGCACACGCAACGTTTGACCGCCAAAGGTGGCAAGAATGTTGTCCAGATCCTGCCAGAGGATCGTCTGACGTAGCTGCCCTTTCGTGGTGCCATAAATGTTGCGCGAAAATTTTTCCGCGATGTCATCAAAATTGCGATCCCGCATTGGGAGAGTTCCACTCGCTAACTGCAAAACCGCTATTTTGTCACACCCGCGCGGAGAATGAACCTCTCTGGTGTAATATCACGGGTAATCACCTGCTATATGGTCAAAAAAGGAACCAAAAAGGATGCTTTTTACCCTTAAGAAATACATTGGAGGGATGATGCTTCCCCTTCCTCTGTTGCTCATCATCATCGCGCTGGGGCTGGCGCTGGTCTGGTTCAGTCGCTTTCAGAGAAGCGGCAAAACGCTTATCACGCTAGGCTGGTTTGTCTTACTGCTGTTGAGCCTGCAACCGGTCGCGGATGGCCTGTTACGCCCTATCGAAAATAAGTACCCGACATGGCAGGGAAATCAGAAAGTGGCGTACATCGTGGTACTGGGAGGCGGATATACCTGGGATCCAGACTGGGCCCCAAGTTCTAACCTGATCAACAATAGCTTGCCACGGTTAAACGAAGGTATTCGCCTGTGGCTTGCGAACCCGGGATCAAAAATGATCTTCACCGGTGCTGCAGCAAAAACCAATCCGATCAGTACGGCTGAAGCAGGGGCCAGAGTCGCAGAATCACTCGGTGTACCACGATCCGCTATCATCACCCTGGACAGCCCAAAAGATACCGAAGAAGAGGCGGCAGCAGTGAAGCAGGCGATTGGCGATGTCCCGTTCTTACTGGTGACCTCCGCCTCACACCTGCCACGAGCGATGATTTTCTTTGAAAAACAAGGTCTGCACCCGCTTCCCGCACCAGCAAACCAGATGGCCATCGATGCCCCGCTCAACCCATGGGAACGGGCAATCCCGTCCCCGGCGTGGCTGATGCATAGCGATCGCGTCGGTTATGAGACGCTTGGACGCCTCTGGCAGTGGCTGAAAGGTTCCTCAGGCGAGCCAGGGCAAGAGTGATTTTGTCGCCAGATCGAAGTTTGCGCGATTGAAACGCCCGGTATTGACCAGTTGCGCGACTTCATCCCAGAGCAGATAAAGCCAGCGTCGCCAGAGAAAGGCTTCCGCAACGGGCGCGCGTTGAAGGTAGTGCCAAAGTAAACCTTCCGCCGCCCCGCTGTCGCTGAGCCTGAATAACTCATATTCGCGCGGAGCCCAGAGCATGATCCCCGGTCCGACCATCGCCAGAAGCTGATCGCTGCGGGAATCTTTTAGCATACTGCGCAGGGTAAAATTACCGTGGATCAGCACGCAGTTATCATTAAAGCCTTCAAACAGCGCCGGTAAGCACTCGCGGGTGCGAAACAGAATACGTTTGTCCTGCATAGTTAAACCGGTGTTATTGAACTGGTTAAGCGTCCCCCATAGCACTTCAACCCGCTGGCGATACCACAATGGCCACAGGTTTTCCTGGGTACTGTCAACCGGACCAACAAGTCCACGGCTATCCTGACGGTGCCAGGCCAGCAACCCCTCGACAATCTGGTCCTTCAGCTGTTCCCAGCGTTCCGGCGTGCGCGCTGGCGCTTCAACAGGCACGCCACGCAAACGCTCTATCAGCAGTACGTCCGGGCCGGGGTGTTCCTCATGGGTCATCACGCCGTACACCGTTGGCATACGGACGGTCCCCTCCCGTGCCAGCATCGACATTTTCCACGCAAGCTGCCTGGCAACACCCGGCGAGGTAAAACTTCTGGCCATCAGTGGCATTGGGTTACCCTGACTGTCATATAACGACCAGAGCGCGGTATCGGCCTTTTCACTCACGCACTCAACCCGGCTTAACTTCTCGCCTAGCAGATGGCTAAGTTCGGCACGCAACTGTTCCATATGAGATTACCCCCATCAAGACTACTGCTTTTATAATGAGCGCGCAGAATGAAGATGTCACCCGGAAGAGATCAATTATGGAAAAGAAAGGGAAAAAATAGCAGGGAGAGCACATCCCCCCGAAAGGAGGGATGAAGGCGATATTAACGCAATTCGGCGCGGACGCGCTCAAGATCTTCCGGTGTATCAACGCCCGTTCCAGGCACTTCCATGGCAACAGCAACGTGGATTTTTTCACCGTACCAGAGCACACGAAGCTGCTCCAGCATTTCAATATGTTCCAACGGGCTGGGTGCCCAGGTGACATATCGACGAATAAAGCCGGCACGATAGCCGTAGATCCCCAGATGACGCAGGAAAGAATCGCCGATGGTCTCTTTAGAGAGCGCAAATCGATCGCGATCCCACGGAATAGTCGCCCGGGAGAAATAGAGCGCATAACCTTCGGCATCCATCACCACCTTCACCGCATTCGGGTTGAATGCTTCTTCAGCGTGGTGAATGGGTACTGCGAGTGTGGCCATACCGACCTGACGTTGTGCGAGGTTTTCCGCTACCTGACGGATAATAACCGCCGGGATCATCGGCTCGTCGCCCTGAACGTTAACGATCACCGTATCGTCACTAAAACCGCATTTCTCAACCACTTCCGCCAGACGTTCAGTGCCGGACTGGTGATCGGCACGGGTCATGCACACCTCTCCGCCGACTGCCTCCACCGCACGGGCGACATCCGGATGATCGGTAGCAACGATAACGCGCTCAGCACCCGATTCACGTGCACGCTCAAGGACATGCACAATCATCGGCTTGCCGTTGATATCCACCAGTGGTTTACCCGGCAGTCGCGTTGACGCATAACGCGCAGGAATAATGACAACAAAACTCATGGCTTGCTCTCTTCTGCCACCAGGGAGCGGGCTTCGTTTTCCAGTAATACTGGAATGCCGTCACGCAGCGGGAAAGCCAGACTGTCCAGCTTACAAATCAGCTCTTGTTTGTCCTGGCTATAGTAGAGTTTGCCGTTGCACACCGGGCAGGCAATAATTTCAAGTAAACGGTGATCCATAGTTCCTCCGTATGGGTAATCATTAAAGCTTACCACATTCCCTTTTCAGAGAGTGCCTGTTTCCCAGCCACTTCGGCAGGTTGTAAACAGTCCGTCAGGTACCCGCCCCAGTGTCACGTTACTGGCCCCCTGCCAGCGAGCAAAGTCGCTTATTGCGCACACTAACCCTTTTTCCAGGCTCGCCGTCGCTCTGACGCCCTCTTCCAGAAAGAGTGCGATGACTTCAAGCGTGTCGGTTTTACGGTGCATTTTGGCGTCCATGCGCCCGACAAGTTGCCCCTTGTGCAGCAGAGGCAGAACAAAGTAGCCATACTGGCGCTTCGGGGCTGGGGTGTAGCACTCCAGCCGGTAAGTGAAACCGAACAGTTGCTCGGCTCTTTTTCTGTCCCAAACCACCGGATCGAAAGGAGACAGCACCGCGCTATGTGTTGCCTGAAGTTTTCCTTCCTGAGCCTGAGGCAGAAGTGGAAGTAGCTCCGAATGCAGCCACATTTCTCCCAGCGTTTCCACTGTGACGGGAACGACTCGCTGTTCGCGCTGCCATATTTCCAGCAATGGTTTCAGCGCGGGCTGGCGCAGGCGGTAATAATCTGCCAGCCACTGTGGGCGGAAAATACCCAGACTGCGGGCGCTATTTTCCAGCATGAGATCCTCAGCCGCTTCCTGAGTCAATAAGTCACGCTCATCGTCCCAGTGAGGCATTACACGGTGAGTCAGGTCATATACACGCTGAAAATTACGCCGTTCAATTACCATGACCTGGCCTGACGTAAATAGTCCTTCGAGATGACGTTTGTGCGGCTTCCACTCCCACCAGCCACTTGTACCTTTTCGCGGATGCTCAAAATCGGCAGAACGTACTGGTCCGTTTTCCTGAATGTGGCGGATGAGTTGCTCAATCTCAGTTGCATGTTCCAGCATCCACTCCTGCCGGTACTTCCAGCCCATCTTCTCCGGGGCAAGCATCCGGTGACGAACCAGGGCAAAATCACTGCGAGGCAGGAAACAGGCTTCGTGCGCCCAGTACTCCATTAACTCACCCTTGCTGAGCGCCTCATCCAGCCATTGCGAGGGATAATTCCCCAGACGGCTAAACAGCACCAGATAAGGGCTACGGGCCACGATGTTAATGGTGTCGATTTGAAGTAACGACATGCGCTGAACGGTAGAGAGGATATCGGCGGATTGCGCGCGACGACGGGGTTTTTTGAGTAACCCCTGCGCAGCAAGATGCAAATTACGTGCGGCTGAAAGCGAGAGTTGCGGTAAAGACATGCGTTTTCCTGTCAGTCAAAGCGCCACCAGAACCGCGTAAGCCTTCACTTCACCAACGCGATCAGTTCCTTGAGTAATTGTTCCGGCTGCTCGCCGCTGAGTTCAGCGTCAACCGGCAGGTACCACCAGTTTTCTTTTGCAAAGGCACGGCATTTCACCGCATCTTTTTCAGTCATGATCAGCGTCTGTCCTGGCATAGTCAGGGCGCCGACCTGTTCTTCCACCAGCGCCTGATGGTCGGCCAGCGGCACACATTTTTCAAGCTGTGCACCACACCGTTCCAGCGTCGTGAAGAAACGTGGAGGATGGCCAATACCAGCCATCGCCACCAGAGCGGGAAGGTGCGCAACCTCCCTTCGTTCCCCGGTCAACAAATTCACCGCCAGACCAGGATGGAGATGCATAGGGATTTCACCCGTTTTTGCCACACCACCATTCACAATGACCGCATCTACGGATTTCAGACGTGAAGCGCGTTCGCGCATCGGCCCGGCCGGCAGCCACCAGCCATTGCCAAAACGACGAACGCCATCAATAACCACAATCTCTTTGTCACGTGCCAGAGCATAATGCTGCAGGCCATCATCAGTGATGATAATGTTAACTGCGTGTTCTGCAAGCAGTGCCTGCACGGCGTCGCTGCGCACCGGAGACACCGCAACCGGAGCACCGGTCCGCTGGTAAATTAAAACCGGTTCATCACCCGCTTCAGCAGTCGATGTTTCATTCGTCAGCAACAGAGGGTAATGCGTTGCCTTGCCGCCATACCCGCGCGACACTACGCCGGGGCGTATACCGTGTTTTTGCAACTGTTCCACCAGCCAGATAACGACCGGTGTTTTACCGTTGCCACCTGCGGTGAGGTTACCGACAACCACAACCGGAACCGGCGCGCGCCATGCGCGTTTGAGCCCCAGACGATAAAGAAGACGAATGACACCGCTCACCAGGCCATACAGCCAGGAGAGCGGCAGAAGCAGTAGCCACAGCGGTGATTCACCGGACCAGATGCGTGCAATCATGCGCCAAACTGCATCTTATGAAGCTGGGCGTACACACCACGGTGCTCCAGCAAATCAGTATGGCTTCCACGTTCAACAATGATGCCATCTTCAACCACGACGATTTCATCAGCCTGCTCGATAGTTGACAGACGGTGTGCAATCACCAGTGATGTACGGTTCTTTTGCAGTTCATCCAGAGCTGACTGAATCGCGCGTTCCGATTCTGTATCCAGTGCCGAGGTCGCTTCATCAAGGATCAGAATCGGGCTGTCGCGCAGCAGCGCACGCGCAATTGCGATACGTTGACGCTGCCCACCAGAGAGTAGCACCCCGTTCTCACCGATTATGGTATCCAGACCGTTATCCATCTTGTTGATAAAGTCCATTGCGTACGCCATACGCGCGGCGTTTTCAATCTGCTCGCGGCTGTACTCATCAGTGCGTGCATAAGCAATGTTGTTTGCAACAGTATCGTTGAACAGATGTACGTTCTGTGAGACCAGCGCAACCTGGTTACGCAGCGACTGCAGGGTGTACTCTCGCAGGTCGTGGCCATCTAACAGAATCTCACCTTCGTTGATATCGTAGAAACGGGTGATCAGGCTGGCAATGGTCGATTTACCAGAACCGGAACGACCAACCAGCGCAACGGTTTTCCCCGCCGGAATGGTCAGGTTGATATTGCGCAGGGCCGGAGCTTCACGGCCAGGATAGGTGAAGGTCACATTGCGGAACTCAACGTCGCCGTTCGCACGCTCAATGACGCGTTTACCTTCATCTTTCTCCTGCTCGGAATCCAGAATGCTGAAGAGAGTCTGACAAGCAGCCATCCCACGCTGGAACTGGGCATTGACGTTTGTCAGTGATTTCAGCGGACGCATCAGGGCAATCATCGAGGAGAAGACCACGGTGATAGTACCTGCTGTCAGCGTCTCCATCACGCTAGGGAAGCTTGCCGCATACAGAACGAATGCCAGTGCCAGAGAGGCAATCAGCTGAATGACAGGGTCAGAGATTGAAGAGGCCGACACCATTTTCATCCCCTGCAGACGCATTTTGTTGCTGACTTTATCGAAGCGTTTGGTTTCGACTTCCTGACCGCCGAAAATCAACACCTCTTTATGTCCTTTCAGCATCTGTTCTGCACTGGTCGTCACCTGCCCCATGGTGTTCTGCATATTCTTACTGATATTACGGAAACGTTTTGAGACGACGCGAATCGCAACAGAAACCACCGGAGCCAGAACAATAAGAATGAGCGACAGCTGCCAGCTGTAATAGAACATCATCGCGAACAGGCCGATAATCGACGCCCCCTCACGCACAACAGTAATCAGTGCACTTGAGGACGAAGACGCAACCTGTTCTGAGTCGTAGGTAATGCGAGACAGCAGCGTCCCGGTCGACTGTTTATCAAAGAATGAGACCGGCATGCCCATCATGTGACTGAACAGACGGCGACGCATAGTCATAACCACTTTTCCTGATACCCAGGAAATGCAGTAGCTGGAGATATAGCTGGTAATGCCGCGTAAGATCATCAGTCCGATAACCACCAGAGGCATCCATAGCAACACTGAGCGATCCGTTTTACCAAAACCGTCGTCCAGTAACGGTTTAAGAAGCGATAGCATAAAAGTATCGCTGGCTGCGTTGAGGATTAACGCTACACCCGCCACGATCAAGCCTGGTTTAAAGGGTGCAATCATCGGCCAGAGTCGGCGGAAGGTTTGCCACGTGGAGAGATCTTTGTCGTTATGCATTCAAAAAACCAGCATTTGTTGAAATAGCCGCATATTCTACCCGTTATCTACGGGCGCGCCAAACCACTGATGATACCAACGTGGTAAAAATTGCTCTCGCAAGCGCAGGATTTGCCAACGATGTTGCGAAAAGGTCACTGATATTTGTCCAGAATGGGGGGTATCGTGCCAGGTATACCCCTCTTTTCGGTAACGTCGAACCACTTTAGCCGACGGGAATCGCCATGCGTTATAGCGTGCCGCCGAATCCAGTGCAATTTGCCCTTCTACACGTTGAACCAGTGGCAATGAAGAAGACGTATTGCTGCCATGATGGGGTACCTGTATGAGCGTGGACGTCACATTGCGCCAGTAATGGCTAAGCATTGCCTGTTCCGCTTGCGCTTCAATGTCCCCTGTCAGCAGAACACTCTGCTCGCCGTCGTCAATTTTTACCACACAGGAGTGGTTGTTCCCTTGAGCAGGATAATTTTCAGGTGGCCAATGGACGGTGAAAGTTAACTTCTGCCATACCCATCTCTGTCCGCGAAAACAGGGATGATGTCCTGCCTGGCGTAATGGACTTCTTATCCACAAATCAGGCCATGCTTTTTGCAGCGATACCAACCCTCCCGCATGGTCAAGATGCTCATGACTGAGAATTACGCCTTCTGGTCGCAGGTGATGCCAGCGAAGCCACGGGATAATTAACCGCTGAGCACTATCACCACCTGGCCAGGCGAGCCCGGTATCATAGAGAATCGCTTTTCCCTGCCGTTCAATGACCATTGCCAGCCCCTGCCCCACATCCAGCATATGCAGCGTCCAGCTCTCGCTTTTTTCCGTCCGCCAGAGTGGAAATGTGAGTAAGATACTTCCAGTCAGACAAACGGCCGGGACACTGCTCCAGGCACGGAATCGCCAGCCAATAATGATAAGCCAGGGCAGTAATGTGAGGGACTGCCAGCGTTGATCCACATTCTGCCAGCCATCAGGCAAGCGCATCAGCAACCAGAACAATACCGCCAGAGACTTATCGGCTGCAAACCAGATGGTACTTTCCAGGGCCGTCAATGGCAGCAGATGGAGCAACATACCGAGCAGGATCAGTGGGACGGAAACCAATGTCACCAGAGGAACGGCAAAGAGATTCGCAACCAGGGAAGAGATGCTGAAGCCATGGAAAATCAGAACCTGCAAAGGCATCAGCAACAGTAGCATTCCAATCTGAAGATAGAGCAGATTGAGTAGCGGCCGCATCCAGCGAACCCTGCGCCCGTGAGGAAGAGGCAACCACTGAAACCAGAAAATCAATGCGGCAACGGCAAATGCTGACAAGACCAGACTCTGTGAAAGTACAGCTAATGGATCGCTTATCAGGATCGCCGCAACACAACAGAACCAGATCTGCCAGGGAGACCATTGACGAGCGGCGATCCGCAATGCCGCCAGTACAGTAATTGCGGTAACTGTTCGCAATGCCGGAGGTTGTAGACCGGTAATCCAGGCGTAGAAGGCAGCAAAAACCACCCCAGCCAGCAGAGGCATCTGCCAGCGAACCCAGTTGCAGGGTAATAAAAACTGGAACCCACGTGCGAGTAACCAGGCGATGGATGCCGCCATCGCGATATGCAGGCCTGAAATCGCCATCAGATGGAGTGTGCCAGTTTCCCGCATCAGGTCTTTTATTTCCTGGGGTACGTCCAGACGTTCGCCCATCCCCAACCCGAGAATTACAGCCCCCCAGTGATAAGAAGAAAGCCGGTTTTGCAGTGACATCAGGTATTGAGCACGCAGGCTGCAGCGTCCATCAACGAGTTCCGCACGGGTGAAGCGCCCACTCAGTGTTTGATGTTGGGCAAAAGCGTTTCGCTGAAGATCATAGCCCCCGTCGTTTAGTTCACCGTGAACAGGCCTGAGTCTGAGCGTCATGACCCAACGCTGACCGGCACAAACCTTTTGCGGCAGTGCATTGCCATACAATGTTACGCCAGCAGATGTCCACCCTCGTTGACCATCAACGCGGAGAATCTTTCCCTGATGCATTGTTTCACCATCAGTGGCAGTAATCTCTACTTCAGCACGTACCGCATCTGACGTTAAACGTTGCATCGGCCAGATTCTCTCTTGAGCAGCAAGAATTCCCCATACGCAAAATAATAAACCGATCCCGACATATTTCAGTCGTACGTGTCGCTGCCTGGCCAGCCCTATTCCGCCAACAATCATTATCCACACGAAATAGCGTGGTGGCAGTTCAGGTAACCAGAGTAACGGTGTTATCGCCAGAATGGCGCACACGCTAATAGCGGGAATTCCCATTGCTACCTCCCTGTCTCAGGAGAGGCAGTATCCTGGCAGGCAGGGTGAGCCGTCAGTTGAGAAAAATGCGTTTTACAGCAAGCGCTGTAATGATTTTATCGGTTTGCAGAAAACAGAATGGAAAATGCGTGGTGTCTTCAGGAATGAAGCGACAAAGACAAAAAAAGCACCCGCAGGTGCTTTCTTTCGAACCCAGTTTAACCGGCTGGCTAAACTCAGTTGCCGTAAATATTGGCGCGATCGCGCAGTTCTTTACCCGGCTTAAAGTGTGGAACGTACTTGCCTTCCAGCTCGACTTTATCACCAGTTTTCGGGTTACGCCCGGTACGTGGAGCACGATAGTGCAGAGAAAAACTACCGAAACCGCGGATTTCAATGCGCTCGCCCTGGGCAAGAGTGGAGGCCATATGCTCCAGCATCTCTTTTACGGCATCTTCCACTGCCTTGGCAGGGATATGCGGTTGCTGACTGGCAAGTCTTTCAATCAATTCTGACTTGGTCATGATTCCTCCGGTTCCTTTCAAACCAATTAGCTGAATAGCTCATTAAACAAGGGCGGCCGTAGCCGCCCTTTGTTATTGATTACAGGACGAATCCTGCAATCTGTCAAGTTTGCTCCTCATCCTTCGCGCTGTAAATGCGTTACAGCTCAAATGATGCTGAGAACTTGATATTACTCGCCTTTAGCTGCTTTGAAAGCTTCAGCCATTGCGTTGTTAGAGAAGTTTGCATCTTCCTGTTTGTTAACAGTTGCGATTGCATCTTTCTCATCAGCTTCGTCTTTAGCACGAACAGACAGGCTGATTGCACGGTTCTTACGGTCAACACCGGTGAACTTAGCTTCAACGTCGTCGCCTACGTTCAGAACCAGAGTGGCATCTTCAACGCGGTCACGGGAAGCTTCAGAAGCGCGCAGGTAACCTTCAACGCCGTCAGCCAGTTCTACGGTTGCGCCTTTAGCGTCAACTGCAGTCACTTTACCGTTTACGATTGCGCCTTTCTTGTTCAGTGCAACCCAGTTGTTGAACGGATCTTCTGCGAGCTGTTTAACGCCCAGGGAGATACGCTCACGCTCTGCGTCAACCTGCAGAACAACTGCAGCGATTTCGTCGCCTTTTTTGTATTCACGAACTGCTTCTTCGCCTGCAACGTTCCAGGAGATGTCAGACAGGTGAACCAGGCCATCGATGCCGCCGTCCAGGCCGATGAAGATACCGAAGTCAGTGATAGACTTGATTTTACCTTCAACACGGTCACCCTTGTTGTGGGTTTCCGCAAACTGCTGCCATGGGTTGTTTTTGCACTGTTTCAGGCCCAGGGAGATACGACGACGTTCTTCGTCGATATCCAGAACCATCACTTCCACTACATCACCAACGTTAACAACTTTGGATGGGTGGATGTTTTTGTTGGTCCAGTCCATTTCGGAAACGTGCACCAGACCTTCAACGCCTTCTTCGATTTCAACGAAGCAGCCGTAGTCAGTCAGGTTGGTAACACGACCAGTCAGTTTAGTACCTTCTGGGTAACGCTTAGCGATAGCTACCCATGGATCTTCGCCCAGCTGTTTCAGGCCGAGGGATACACGAGTACGCTCGCGGTCGAACTTCAGCACTTTAACAGTGATTTCGTCGCCCACGTTCACGATTTCGCTTGGGTGCTTAACGCGTTTCCACGCCATGTCGGTGATGTGCAGCAGGCCATCAACGCCGCCCAGGTCAACGAACGCGCCGTAGTCAGTGAGGTTCTTAACGATACCTTTGACTTCCATGCCTTCCTGCAGGTTTTCCAGCAGCTGATCGCGTTCTGCACTGTTTTCGGACTCGATAACAGCACGACGGGAAACAACAACGTTGTTACGCTTCTGGTCCAGCTTGATTACTTTGAACTCAAGCTCTTTGCCTTCCAGGTGCAGGGTGTCACGGACTGGACGAACGTCTACCAGAGAACCTGGCAGGAACGCACGAATACCATTCAGCTCAACAGTGAAGCCGCCTTTAACTTTGCCGTTGATAACACCGACCACAGTTTCAGCTTCTTCGTAAGCTTTTTCCAGCGTGATCCATGCTTCGTGACGTTTAGCTTTCTCACGAGAAAGCAGGGTTTCACCGAAGCCGTCTTCTACTGCGTCCAGAGCAACGTCAACTTCGTCACCAACCTGGATTTCCAGCTCGCCCTGGGCGTTTTTGAACTGCTCTGCCGGAATGGCGGACTCAGATTTCAGACCGGCGTCAACCAGTACTACGTCTTTGTCGATAGCAACAACAACACCGCGAACGATGGAACCCGGACGGGTTTCGATTTCTTTTAAGGATTCTTCAAACAGTTGAGCAAAAGATTCAGTCATGTTTAATCTTCAGGTTAATATTAACGTCCACCTGGCTCCGTGCCGGATGGGGTTGTTTCACATACCCGCCGTCAATCCATTGCAGCGGGGGTACTGCTAAATCGGTCGCGATTACGCGAGAGCCAGTTTTTGGCGCGCATATTGTAGCGCTTTTTCAATCACTTGCTCAATAGTTAAACTGGTTGAATCCAGAACTAATGCATCTTCTGCAGGAACAAGTGGGGCGACGGCGCGGTTACGATCGCGGTCATCACGCTCTTTTATCTCGGATAAAAGGCGATCAAAGTTAACACTAAACCCCTTCTCCTGCAACTGAAGCATGCGGCGTTGAGCACGTTCTTCAGAAGAGGCGTCAAGGAAAATTTTCACTGGTGCATCAGGGAATACCACGGTTCCCATATCACGTCCGTCTGCAATCAGACCTGGCGCTTCACGGAAAGCGCGCTGACGACGTAACAGAGCCTCACGAACACGCGGGAAAGCTGCCACCTGAGAGGCGGCGTTAGCGACCTCCTGAGTACGAATTTCGCCGCTCACATCTTCCCCTTCGAGGATCACTTCCAGGTTGCCATCGGTCGAGACAAAACGCACATCCAGATGCGCAGCCAGCGGGACCAGCGCTTCTTCAGACGCAACATCCACATGGTGATGGAGCGCTGCCAGAGCCAGCACGCGATAGATTGCTCCCGAATCTAAAAGATGCCATTGCAATGCTTCTGCCATCGCTTTGCACAGAGTACCTTTCCCTGCGCCACTAGGCCCATCAATGGTGATTACCGGGGCAACTGCCGTCATCTTTTTCTCCTTAAATAAGGCATACCGTTAACATGAACGCCGCGCATTATACGCGCCAACGTGCGCAACTGTTACCTTTGCGTGCAAATTACGGAATGATTGAAGCAGAGTGTAGAAGAAATGAACGGAAATGAACGTCAGGAAGCGTAAGGAAATGCCGCATCAGATGATGCGGCAAAACATCATCAGGCCAGCGTGCTAATGCGCGCCAGTTGCTCAAAGTAGTCAGGGAAGGTTTTCGCCGTACATTTCGGATCAAGAATAGTAACCGGCGTGTCGGACAGCGCCACCAGCGAGAAACACATCGCCATACGGTGATCGTTGTAGGTCCCGATCTCTGCAAACTGCAGTTTGGCGGGTGGTGTGACGCGAATGTAATCTTCGCCCTCTTCCACTTCAGCCCCCACTTTACGCAGTTCGGTTGCCATCGCGAACAGGCGATCGGTCTCTTTCACGCGCCAGTTATAGATGTTACGCAGCGTCGTGGTACCTTTCGCAAACAGGGCTGCCGTTGCAATGGTCATCGCTGCATCCGGGATATGGTTCATATCCATATCAATAGCCTTCAGCTCGCCATGGGTACAGGAGATAAAGTCATCGCCCCAGGTGACAACAGCGCCCATTTTCTCAAGTACATCAGCAAAACGGATATCGCCCTGCACGCTATTTCGACCAATACCGGTCACTTTTACGGTGCCGCCTTTAATTGCTCCAGCGGCCAGGAAATAGGATGCAGATGAAGCATCACCTTCAACAAGGTAGCTACCCGGGGACTGATATTGCTGGGCACCACGCACCACGAAGCATTGATAAGACTGGTTTTCCACCTCAACACCGAAGGTTTTCATCAGGTGCAGAGTGATATCAATATACGGTTTGGAAACCAGGTCACCCTTAATGGTGATAACCGTATCCTTCGGAGCCAGTGGCGCAGTCATCAAGAGTGCCGTCAGGAACTGACTGGAGACGCTACCGTCAACCTCAACGTTACCGCCAGTAAAACCCCCGCGCAAACGCAGTGGTGGGTAGTTTTCCTGCTCCAGGTACTCAATCTGAGCGCCGCCCTGACGAAGCGCATCCACCAGATGACCAATCGGGCGCTCTTTCATGCGCGGCTCGCCGGTCAGCACAATATTGTTGCTGCCCAGACACAGGGCCGCCGCCAGTGGACGCATTGCGGTACCGGCGTTCCCCAGAAACAGCTCCAGCTCTTCACCAGAGCGCAGTGCACCGCCGTTGCCGGTCACTTCGCAACGCGTGCGGTCGTCAGACAACGTGTATTGAACTCCCAACGCTTTCAGCGCATTGAGCATGTGGCGTACGTCATCGCTGTCCAGCAGGTTTGTGAGGACAGTTGTGCCGTTTGCCAGAGCTGCCAGCAGCAGAGCGCGGTTCGAGACACTTTTTGAACCAGGCAGATTAATGGTGCCATCTACCCGCGCGATAGGTTGTAACGTCAGGGATTCCATGAAAACTTAACTCTCAAATCAACATAATAAAAACCCCGCAGCAGGGCTACGGGGGTGATAACAGCGCAATTAACCGTGGCGACGTTCGAAGTCGATCATAAAATCGGTCAGGGCTTTAACGCCTTCCAGCGGCATCGCGTTATAGATGGAGGCACGCATGCCGCCAACGACACGGTGACCTTTGAGCGCATGCAGGCCTGCTGCGAAGGACTCTTCCAGGAAGACTTTATCCAGGTTGCTGTCTGCCAGCTGGAACGGCACGTTCATGCGGGAACGATTGGTTTTCGCGACATCGTTACGGTAGAAATCGCTCTTGTCGATGACGCCATACAGCAGTTCGGCTTTCTGCTGGTTAACCTTGTCCATCTGCGCCACACCGCCGTTTTGCTTCAGCCATTTGAACACCAGACCGGAGAGGTACCACGCAAACGTTGGTGGGGTGTTGAACATAGAATCGTTATCGTTCAGCACGGTGTAATCGAGAATCGACGGACAGGATTTATGCGCTTTACCCAGCAGGTCTTCACGCACAATGACGATTGTCAGACCGGCTGGACCGATATTTTTCTGCGCGCCCGCGTAGATAACACCGTAGCGGCTAACATCAATTGGCGCAGACAAAATGGTGGAGGAGAAGTCGGCGGCAACCACGACATCACTGCCGAAGTTTGGCGTCTCGTCGATGGCGATCCCGTCAATGGTTTCGTTCGGGCAGTAGTGCAGATACGCTGCGTTATCAGAAAGCTGCCACTCGCTCATTGGCTTCACAGCGCGCAGACCATCAACGGTCACTTTGGCGTCGATAACATTTGGCGTGCAGTATTTATGCGCTTCTTTAATGGCACTTGCCGCCCAGTAACCCGCGTCAACATAGTCAGCCGTCGTTTTGTTACCGAGGATATTCAGCGGTACACCTGCAAACTGACCGCGTCCGCCGCCGTGACAGAACAATACTTTGTAGTTCGAGGGAATGTTCAGCAGATCGCGAAAATCCTTTTCTGCCTCTTCCGCCACCTGAATAAACTCTTTACCCCGGTGGCTGATTTCCATCACCGACGTACCGAGACCGTTCCAGTCACAAAGTTCCTGTTGAGCCTGTTTAAGCACGTCTACCGGTAACATTGCCGGACCTGAACTGAAATTAAAGACTTGAGCCATTTCCCCTCACCACGCTAAAAGCCATAAGTTATAACTGTGGATATCGGTTTTATCATTCAGTGACACGCACCGCAATGTCTAAAACTTATGACCCCTGAAATGTGCCCGATGTCACACAAAACAATCTGTCGCCTCGCGAAGACAAAACCGACAAAATGGCTGTCAGATAAGCCGTTTGGCCCTGCTAACCTTCGACCATTCCGGATTTGCACAACGGGGGCATAACTGACGATCACCCGGCTGCATCGCAACCACGTGACTACATCTCACGCAGGCATATTGGCCAGATTCAGGAACCGTTCTGAAACGCTCGATCAGCATATCCGGTAAAATACAGAGACCGGGTTTTACGTCCTCGTCAGAATAGTAATAAACACTGATCTGCCCGTTGGTTTCCATTATTGCCAGACGCACCTGCCCGAGCTGTTCCACGCTATTCAGGCGTAGTTCCATAAAGAACTCGAACTCGGTCATGTTGGCGCTTTTTACATTTTCCCAGGCCAGTTGTCCGTCTTCGACGATAACGACCGGTTTCCCTTCAAGCAGATCTTCCAGTTTTTCGCTTTTCGACATCAGCCACATGACAAGACGGTAAAGTAGCGCCAGTGAGACAAATACGATAAACACCGGCACCATCGGCACATCATCATAGAAGGCAACGTCACCCGCTGCTGACCCGAGCGTCAGGATGATCAACACCTCAAAAAGCGACATCTGCCTGACACCACGACGGCCCGTAATCTTGAGAAACAGAAAGACGAGAATGAAGGTATACAGGCTACGCAACGCCACTTCACCTAAAAACTCAGGAGGGACTTTATCAAACGCCATCCTCTGGAGATCGAAAGCTTTCATTTTTCTATGCCTTACAGTAGGTTACTGGCTATAAGCATAGCTCAGGCATTTATTTTCGCCGGAGATAGCACCTGTCACGCAAAACCCGTATCATTGCGCGCTTTACGTACGATAAAAGTGAACGCCATGACTCAAACATTTATCCCCGGCAAAGACGCCGCTCTGGAAGATTCCATCGCTCGCTTCCAGCAGAAACTGACCGACCTGGGCTTTAACATCGAAGAAGCCTCCTGGCTCAATCCGGTGCCTCATGTCTGGTCCGTGCATATTCGCGATAAAGACTGTGCCCTGTGCTTTACCAACGGTAAAGGCGCGACAAAAAAAGCGGCACTGGCCTCTGCGCTGGGTGAGTATTTTGAGCGTCTGTCCACCAACTATTTCTTCGCTGACTTTTGGCTGGGCGAAACCATCGCCAACGGCCCGTTTGTTCACTATCCAAACGAAAAATGGTTCCCGCTGACTGAAGACGACGAACTGCCTGAAGGGATCCTCGACGCGCGTCTGCGTGCCTTCTACGATCCGGAAAACGAACTGACCGCCAGCATGCTGATCGATCTGCAGTCCGGTAACGACGATCGCGGTATCTGTGCCCTGCCGTTTACCCGTCAGTCTGATGAGCAAACCGTCTATATTCCGATGAACATCGTCGGCAACCTGTATGTGTCCAACGGTATGTCCGCTGGTAACACCCGCAATGAAGCGCGCGTGCAGGGTCTGTCTGAAGTCTTCGAACGTCACATCAAAAACCGCATCATTGCCGAATCCATCAGCCTGCCTGAAATTCCGGCTGACGTGCTGGCGCGCTACCCAGGCGTGGTGGAATCCATCGCTAAGCTGGAAGCGGAAGGTTTCCCAATTTTTGCCTATGACGGCTCACTGGGCGGTAAATACCCGGTTATCTGCGTTGTGTTGTTTAACCCGACCAATGGCACCTGCTTCGCCTCCTTCGGCGCGCACCCTGACTTCGGCGTGGCGCTGGAACGTACCGTCACCGAGCTGCTGCAGGGTCGTAGCCTGAAAGATCTCGATGTCTTCACCCCGCCAACGTTTGACGACGAAGAAGTGGCCGAGCATACCAACCTCGAAACCCATTTCATCGACTCCAGCGGTTTGATCTCCTGGGATATGTTTAAGCAGGATGCAGACTATCCGTTCGTGGACTGGAGCTTTGCCGGTACCACTGAAGAAGAGTTCGCCACACTGATGGCGATCTTCGACGCGGAAGATCAGGAAGTCTATATTGCCGACTACGAACATCTGGGTGTCTACGCGTGCCGTATTCTGGTGCCAGGTATGTCCGACATCTACCCGGCTGAAGATCTGTGGCTGGCGAATAACAGTATGGGCGCGCACCTGCGCGAAACGCTGCTGGCTCTGCCGGGCAGCGAGTGGGAGAAAGAAGATTATCTGAACCTGATTGCCCAACTGGACGACGAAGGCCACGATGATTTTACTCGTGTACGCGAACTCCTTGGTCTGGCGACCGGTAAAGACAACGGCTGGTATACCCTGCGCATCGGTGAGCTGAAAGCGATGCTGGCCCTGGCGGGTGGCGATTTGGATCAGGCCCTGGCCTGGACCGAGTGGACCATGGAATTCAACCAGTCCGTCTTCTCTGCCGAGCGCACCAACTATTACCGCTGCCTGCAAACGCTGTTGTTGCTTGCACAGGAAGATGATCGCGAGCCACTGCAATATCTGAATGCCTTCGTACGGATGTACGGTGCTGAGGCGGTAGAAGCGGCCAGTGCAGCCCTGAGTGGCGAAGAGCCGTTCTATGGTCTGCAGGCTGTTGATAGCGATCTGAAAGCCTTCCCGGCGCACCAGTCGCTGCTGAACGCCTATGAAAAACTGCAGAAAGCAAAAGCCGCTTACTGGTCAAAATAAGCGCACATAACATTAGCAGTAGTAGGCGTATTCAATCGTCTGGGCTATATTACGGGGCAATTTCATTGCCCCGTTTTTTATTTTCTTCGGCAATGATTGTTGATTGTAATAATAAAGTTAAACATGGGTAAATATAATAATATTAACCCGGGCTTTACTGTTACTTTTTATGGTAAATACTCCATATTAATTAACTGTTTTAGAGGTGGCCGAACGAAAAAATTCAACTCTTTTCATAACTTTTAAAATTTATTTTTATACGGATAATCAAATACTTACTCCGCATTTGTCGTAAAACCATACACACTGCGGGCCTATAAGCCAGGCGAGATATGATCTATATCAATTTCTCTTCTATAATGCTTTGTTAGTATCTCGTCGCCGACTTAATAAAGAGAGAGTTAGTGTGAAAGCTGACAACCCTTTTGATCTTTTACTCCCCGCTGCGATGGCCAAAGTTGCCGAAGAAGCGGGTGTCTATAAAGCAACGAAACACCCGATGAAGACGTTCTATCTGGCGATCACGGCTGGTGTGTTCATCTCTATCGCTTTCGTCTTCTACATCACTGCCACCACCGGTACTGCCGGAATGCCTTTCGGCATGGCTAAACTGATTGGCGGTATTTGCTTCTCACTGGGTCTGATTCTTTGCGTTATCTGCGGTGCCGACCTCTTCACCTCAACGGTGCTGATTGTCGTAGCGAAAGCCAGCGGAAGAATTACCTGGGGTCAGCTGGCGCGTAACTGGCTTAATGTCTACGTGGGTAACCTGGTTGGCTGTCTGCTCTTTGTTTTGTTGATGTGGCTTTCTGGCGAGTACATGACCGCCAACGGTGGCTGGGGGCTCAATGTCCTGCAAACTGCCGACCACAAAATGCACCACACATTTATCGAAGCCGTTGCTCTCGGCATCCTCGCTAACCTGATGGTCTGCCTGGCTGTATGGATGAGCTACTCGGGTCGCAGCCTGATGGACAAAGCCTTAATTATGGTTCTGCCCGTTGCGATGTTTGTTGCCAGCGGCTTTGAGCACAGTATCGCGAATATGTTCATGATCCCAATGGGCATTGTCATCCGCGACTTTGCAAGCCCGGAGTTCTGGACCGCAGTTGGTTCATCCCCGGAAAATTTCTCTCACCTGACTATTATGAATTTCATTACTGATAACCTGATCCCTGTCACTATCGGGAACATTATCGGTGGGGGTCTGCTAGTTGGGTTGACATACTGGGTCATTTACCTGCGTGGCGACGATCATCATTGATGGTTTTCTCAGGCAGTAAATAAAAAATCCACTTAAGAAGGTAGGTGTTACATGTCCGAGCTTAATGAAAAGTTAGCCACAGCCTGGGAAGGTTTTGCGAAAGGTGACTGGCAGAATGAAGTAAACGTACGTGACTTCATTCAGAAAAACTATACCCCGTATGAAGGTGACGAATCCTTCCTGGCTGGCGCAACTGACGCGACCACCAAGCTGTGGGACAGCGTAATGGAAGGCGTTAAACTGGAAAACCGCACTCACGCGCCAGTTGATTTTGACACCTCCGTTGCTTCCACCATCACTTCTCACGATGCTGGCTATATCAACAAAGCCCTTGAGAAAATCGTTGGTCTGCAGACTGAAGCACCACTGAAACGCGCAATCATCCCGTTCGGTGGTATCAAAATGGTTGAAGGTTCCTGCAAAGCGTATAACCGCGAGCTGGACCCAATGCTGAAAAAAATCTTCACCGAATACCGCAAAACCCACAACCAGGGCGTATTCGATGTTTACACCAAAGACATTCTGAACTGCCGTAAATCTGGCGTTCTGACTGGTCTGCCAGATGCGTATGGCCGTGGCCGTATCATCGGTGACTACCGTCGCGTTGCGCTGTACGGTATCGACTTCCTGATGAAAGACAAGTACGCACAGTTTGTTTCCCTGCAGTCCGATCTGGAAAACGGCGTTAACCTGGAAGCGACTATCCGTCTGCGTGAAGAGATCGCTGAACAGCACCGTGCGCTGGGTCAGATCAAAGAAATGGCTGCTAAATATGGCTGCGATATCTCTGGTCCTGCTACCAACGCTCAGGAAGCTATCCAGTGGACCTACTTCGGCTACCTGGCCGCGGTTAAGTCTCAGAACGGTGCAGCAATGTCCTTCGGTCGTGTATCCACCTTCCTGGATGCTTACATCGAACGCGACATCAAAGCAGGCAAAATCACCGAGCAAGACGCTCAGGAAATGATTGACCACCTGGTCATGAAACTGCGTATGGTTCGCTTCCTGCGTACCCCAGAATACGATGAGCTGTTCTCCGGTGACCCAATCTGGGCAACTGAATCTATCGGCGGTATGGGCGTTGATGGCCGTACTCTGGTAACCAAAAACAGCTTCCGCTTCCTGAACACCCTGTACACCATGGGTCCTTCTCCGGAGCCGAACATCACTGTTCTGTGGTCTGAAAAACTGCCTCTGAACTTCAAGAAATTCGCCGCTAAAGTGTCTATCGACACCTCTTCTCTGCAGTACGAGAACGATGACCTGATGCGTCCGGACTTCAACAACGACGATTACGCTATCGCTTGCTGCGTAAGCCCAATGGTTGTTGGTAAACAAATGCAGTTCTTCGGTGCGCGTGCAAACCTGGCGAAAACCATGCTGTACGCAATCAACGGCGGCGTTGATGAAAAACTGAAAATGCAGGTTGGTCCTAAGTCTGAGCCAATCAAAGGCGACGTTCTGAACTTCGACGAAGTGATGGACCGCATGGATCACTTCATGGACTGGCTGGCTAAACAGTACGTCACTGCACTGAACGTTATCCACTACATGCACGACAAGTACAGCTACGAAGCCTCTCTGATGGCACTGCACGACCGTGACGTTATCCGCACTATGGCGTGTGGTATCGCTGGTCTGTCCGTTGCGGCTGACTCCCTGTCTGCAATCAAATATGCGAAAGTTAAACCAATTCGTGACGAAGACGGCCTGGCTGTAGACTTCGAAATCGAAGGCGAATACCCGCAGTTTGGTAACAACGATTCCCGCGTTGATGACATGGCGGTTGACCTGGTAGAACGTTTCATGAAGAAAATTCAGAAACTGACTACTTACCGTAACGCTATCCCGACTCAGTCTGTTCTGACCATCACCTCTAACGTTGTGTATGGTAAGAAAACTGGTAACACCCCAGACGGTCGTCGTGCTGGCGCGCCATTCGGCCCAGGTGCTAACCCAATGCACGGTCGTGACCAGAAAGGTGCTGTTGCCTCTCTGACTTCCGTTGCTAAACTGCCGTTTGCTTACGCTAAAGATGGTATCTCTTACACCTTCTCTATCGTTCCAAATGCACTGGGTAAAGACGACGAAGTGCGTAAAACTAACCTCGCGGGTCTGATGGATGGTTACTTCCACCATGAAGCGTCCATCGAAGGTGGTCAGCACCTGAACGTGAACGTGATGAACCGTGAAATGCTGCTCGACGCGATGGAACACCCTGAGAAATATCCTCAGCTGACTATCCGCGTATCCGGCTACGCAGTACGTTTTAACTCCCTGACTAAAGAACAGCAGCAGGACGTTATCACCCGTACTTTCACTCAGTCCATGTAAGTGGAATTGACTGAAATCACGCGTTAAAAAGCGTACAATAAAGGCTCCACGCAAGTGGGGCCTTTTTAGCACTCTCTCCTCCTCAGTCTCTTTTGTCCGCTATCTATACTTAATGGATAACAGCCAAAACAGACTTAACACAGCCGGTTTTGAGCTGTGCATACACAGGCCCCGGACGGGCCGATGCTGGAGATATCACCGCAATGTCAATTATTGGTCGCATTCACTCCTTTGAATCCTGTGGCACTGTCGATGGCCCAGGTATCCGCTTTATCACCTTTTTCCAGGGCTGCCTGATGCGCTGTCTGTACTGCCATAACCGTGATACCTGGGATACACACGGCGGCAAAGAAGTGACCGTTGAAGATTTAATGAAAGAGGTGGTGACCTACCGTCACTTTATGAACGCGTCTGGCGGTGGTGTAACCGCATCCGGCGGTGAAGCCATTCTTCAGGCTGAGTTTGTACGCGACTGGTTCCGTGCCTGCCACAAAGAAGGCATTCACACCTGCCTGGACACCAACGGTTTTGTACGCCGCTACGATCCCGTTATTGACGAACTGCTTGAAGTGACCGATCTGGTGATGCTCGACCTCAAACAGATGAACGATGAGATCCACCAGAACCTGGTGGGTGTCTCTAACCACCGCACGCTGGAATTTGCCAAATACATTGCCGATAAAGGCATCAAAACCTGGATCCGCTACGTCGTTGTTCCTGGCTGGTCAGATGATGACGACTCCGCGCACCGTCTGGGGGAATTTACCCGCGACATGGGCAACGTCGAGAAAATCGAACTTCTGCCCTATCACGAACTGGGTAAACATAAATGGGTGGCGATGGGCGAAGAGTACAAACTTGATGGCGTGAAGCCGCCGAAGAAAGAAACGATGGAACGCGTCAAAGGTATTCTTGAACAGTACGGCCACAAGGTAATGTATTAAAGAAATGGCCCGGTGAAAACCGGGCCATTTTATATTCTATTTAAAGACGCCGTTAATAACGGAAGTCACAATCGCAGTACTCAGCGCAATTAAGACCAAATCATCACCTACTACCCGCCACTCATAGCCTGGATAGGAAGGAAGTTGACCCAGCATAGAGGCTGGCACGGTTTTCTTCGCAATACCCGGAGGCAACGGTTTACCGCGCGCCAGGTTTTTCGCGATACCCGGAGGCAGAGAGTCATAGCCCGTTAAGCCATAATTCAGTGCCAGATGACGGGCATGATCGAAACTCACACGAGCGTCGACATCGTTACCGACATCTTTACTGCTTTTAAAGCTCTTATCCGATTTTCCAGGGTTATCCTGATCGCTATTTTGCTTATTGCCATGGTTACCGGAGTTACCAGAATTCCCGTTACCATGATTGCCGCCATTACCTTGTCCGCCACCGTTTCCGTGACCACCGCCATTCCCGTTTCCAGGATTAGCCATGACCGGAGCCGTTGCAAACGTTAAAGACAACACTACGGCAAGTGCGGTAGTGGAAAAACGACGTGTAGACATGATTGCTGCCTTATAGTAGTAGGACTCACATCAATTATCGCCAGATGCAATAAACAAACAATAAGTAAAACTCTTAGTTGTGATGGGGACAAAAAAGCCTGTCATCGACAGGCTTTTAATAAATCAGGCATGCGCCACGGGGGTTGGGTGTTCGCCCGCTTTGCGTAGCAACATTAAAAGATAAATAAACGACACGCTGGCGATCATGATAAACAGTAAATTATCGGAATAATTCTGCATCAGCATTGCGGTAAACGTCGGCCCTAATAAACTGCCGATGGTATAGCTCAGTAATAGCGCCTGGTTCATTGCCACTAGCTGATGATGTTCCACTTTCTCACAGGCCCAGGCCATCGCGACCGGATAGAGCGTAAAGCCGGCAGCCCCGAGAATAAACAGCGCAGGCGCCATCGCAGCGTTGCTGAGCATGGCAAGACATCCCAGGATCACCACGAAAACCTGAACGCGCAGCACAAGCAGACGACCGAAACGGTCTGCCAGTCGGCCAATTGGCCATTGCCCGACGATCCCCGCACTCACCATGACCGCCATCCAGAAACCGATCCCAGAATCGCTGACACCCTGATGATTAAGATAAAGCGGCATCAGGCCATAGAGCGAGCCCAGTACAATCCCCGAGATAATACAGCCGTTAACACCCAGACGTGCGTGTCGGAGTCTCAGCATCGGCCAGACGTGGGTTGCATCCTGGTGTTCACTGTTCTGGTTCACAATGCGCGTAAAGAGCAGCGGCAGTATCGCGGCCAGTACCATCCCCGTTACCCACGGCAGAACACTCATCAGGTCAGTTGGCAGTTTGCTGACCATCAGTTGTCCCAGGACGGTCCCCACATAGTAAACCATCATATAGGCTGCCAGCAGGCGTCCGCGGTTACGCGACGTACCGCTGCACATCAGCGCACTTTCAACCACCACCCAAATCATCGCGCAGCCTACACCCGCAATAAAGCGCCATGCCATCCAGCTCCAGAAGCCGACCATCAGCCCTAAACCGGCACATCCGGCCGCGAAAATTAGCGAAGCGAGATAATAGCTACGATTAAAACCAAAGCGCTTAATCAGGCTCCCGGTAACTAGCGTACCCAACAGGTTCCCGGTAAAAAAGGACGAGCTGACCATCCCCACCTGCCAGGTTGGTAAGTTTTCGTGGGCGAGCCACAGCGGGACGAGTGTATTCAACACTGCGATCGCCAGGGTCAGCAGAAGCAGGCCACAGAGCAACAGAAGCACTGGCCGGGTATAGGTGGTCATGGGTTAAAAACCGTGAGGAAGTTCAGATTTCGTGCGCATCATGCCACTGGCAAAAACAAAGTCAATCCACTGATTTAGCCGTCACGCACAATATGTTCCCTGTCGATTTAAAAAACTTATCCTGCTAATGCAACGCCTGCTATAGATATTAATTATGTATCTGTTTTTATTTATTAATGAATGAAATTAAAACAAAACGACAGTCGAAAAATTTCATGATCGAAAAAAGAAAAAGCCGGGCACTCTGGCCCGGCTTGATATAACTAAATGCAACGTTAACTGGCAATAGCCATACCCACGGTCATATGCAATCCGTAGAACACACCACGGCCAATCAGTTCACCTGCCAGTACCAGCACAAAAGCCAGAGACAGCAGCGGCAGCGCGGGCTGATAACCTTTGAGCTGAGGCGCGATCCAGAATACCAACGCCGCGACCAGCAGAACGATGCGCCAGGCCATCAGAGAACCGTAGTCCGGCACCAGGGCAGAAGCCTGCTGGATAGAGCTATGAATGGTTGCCAGTTCGGCACCCTGCATCAGGGCGACCATCGCACTCACCACCAGCGCCAGCAATGAAACAGCTGGCAGCAAACGCATTGCCCATCCATCAACACCCGCCACGCGCAGCAGCAGATAGCCCAGCAGCGGACCTCCGATAAACATCGTCAGGAAGAAGCTCATCGGCGTCCAGACGCTGTACCAGGTTGGAACGGTATCAATGGTGTTGTACACACGCACCATCATCCACACAAACACCACGCCCAGCACCATGGTCACGATCAGCCACAGGCTGCGCAGACCGGCAGGCAATTTTTTCAGCGCAGCCAGCAGCCAACCCAGCCCACCAACGGCGAAGAAAATGGCCCCGCTGGCAATCTCATTACTGAGCGATGAGGCGCCTACGCGGTTCAGGGAATTAAACGCGCGCATCGGTGAACCCAGATGCAATGTTGAGGCGATAAAGCCAATTCCCATCAGCACCCACAGACCAAACATACTCAACACTAAACGCTGCTGCTGCTCAGTGTTCAGATTGCCTTTTAACAGCGCCAGGGCGAGCACAATAAATCCACCTGCGACACATTGCCCAAAGACCGTGAAGATCATCAGCGGCCATTCATGCCATCCACTTCCCATCTCACACCTCCTTCGGATTAGCCAGGTAGCCGGTGGTGTCACCTGTCGGACGGCTGTTGGCGTTAGGTTTAATCACAATACTCGGTCTGGTGAAGTGCGCCGACGGCAGTGGCGCTACCGCCGCAAGCTGACCGTGTTTTTGACGAAGCTCTTCAATTGGGCCAAAGTCCAGCGCACGCAGAGGACAGGACTCCACACAGATCGGTTTTTTGCCATCCGCCACGCGGGAATGACAGCCGTCGCACTTGGTCATATGGCCTTTGGCAGCGTTGTACTGCGGAGCGCCGTACGGACAAGCCATATGGCAGTAACGGCAACCGATGCAGACATCTTCATCCACGACCACAAAACCGTCATCGCGCTTGTGCATCGCCCCACTCGGACAGACCTTAGTACAGGCCGGATCCTCACAGTGGTTGCAGGCAATCGACAGGTAGTAGGCGAAAACGTTTTGATGCCAGACGCCGTTATCTTCCTGCCATTCCCCCCCGGCGTATTCGTAGATACGGCGGAAGCTAACGTCCGGGGTCAGGTCTTTGTAATCTTTACAGGCCAGCTCGCAGGTTTTGCACCCGGTGCAACGGCTGGAATCAATAAAAAATCCATACTGGGTTGTCATCGGTTACTCCTTAAACCTTTTCAACCTGAACAAGGTTTGTGTGAGATGGGTTACCTTTCGCCAGTGGCGATGGACGCTGCGTGGTCAGTACGTTAATACTGCCTGCCTGGTCGATGCGGTTAGCATCCGGGTTATACCAGGCCCCTTCCCCCAGCGCGACAACGCCAGGCATCATGCGCGGTGTAACCTTGGCTTCGATATGCACCTCACCACGCCCGTTGAAAATGCGTACGCGATCGCCATTGCTGATGCCGCGTGCTTTGGCATCCATCGGGTTGATCCACATCTCCTGACGGCAGGCGGCTTTCAGTACGTCGACGTTACCGTAGGTGGAGTGGACACGCGCTTTGTAGTGAAAACCGGTTAGCTGTAGCGGGAATTTCGCCGTCAGCGGATCGTTATAGTTTTCAAAACCAGGCGTGTAGATCGGCAGAGGATCGATCACGTCCCCTTCTGGCAACTCCCAGGTAGAAGCAATTTTTGCCAGCTCTTCGGAATAGATTTCAATTTTGCCCGACGGCGTGGTCAGCGGGTTCGTCTGTGGATCTTCACGGAACGCTTTGTACGCTACGTGGTGCCCTTCCGGATCGCGCTGTTTGTACATCCCTTGCTTACGGAAGGTATCGAAATCAGGCAGGTCAGGGATCGCTTTACGGGAGAGTTCATGCAGATGGCGCATCCACCCTTCCTGAGTACGTCCCTCGGTAAACTGCGGCTCAACGCCAAGACGTTTCGCCAGCTCAGAGGTCATCTCATAGATGGTTTTGCACTCAAAGCGAGGTTTGATGGCCTGATCGGTGAAGATCACATAGGACATGTTGCCGCAGGAGGCATCCAATGCGAAATCCATCTGCTCTGACGCAGTACAGTCCGGCAGCAGGATATCGGCATATTTTGCCGAGGAGGTCATGTGGCAGTCGATGACCACAATCATCTCGCACTTCTTGTCATCCTGCAGGATTTCGTGGGTACGGTTAATCTCAGAATGCTGGTTAATCAGACAGTTGCCGGCATAGTTCCAGATCATCTTGATCGGCACATCCAGCTTGTCCTTGCCACGTACGCCATCACGCAGGGCAGTCATTTCAGGGCCACGTTCAATCGCATCGGTCCACATAAACATGGAAATGCTGGTCTGAACCGGGTTATCCAGCGTCGGCATACGTTCGAACGGCACTTCATATGAGCCTTCACGCGCGCCAGTGTTACCGCCGTGAATACCGACGTTACCGGTCAGGATGGAGAGCATAGAGATGGCGCGGGTCGCGATTTCGCCGTTTGCATGACGTTGCGGGCCCCAGCCCTGGCTGATGTAGGCCGGTTTGGCTGAGCCAATCTCACGCGCCAGTTGGACGATGCGCTCGACCGGAATACCGGTGATGGTGGATGCCCACTCGGGCGTTTTCGCCACGCCATCGCTGCCCTGGCCAAGAATGTACGCTTTGTAATGCCCGTTTGCTGGCGCGCTGGCTGGCAGGGTTTTCTCGTCGTAACCGACACAATATTTATCGAGGAAAGGCTGATCGACGAGGTTTTCGGTGATCATCACCCACGCCAGCGCTGAGACCAGAGCCGCATCGGTGCCAGGACGGATTGGGATCCACTCATCTTCTCGCCCGGCACCGGTATCGGTATAGCGCGGATCGATGATGATCATGCGGGCATTGGATTTGGCGCGAGCCTGCTCGAGGTAATATGTCACCCCGCCACCGCTCATGCGGGTTTCACCCGGATTATTACCGAACAGGACGACCAGCTTACTGTTTTCGATATCAGACGGGCTGTTACCGTCCGCCCAGCCACCGTAGGTGTAGTTCAGACCAGCAGCGATCTGCGCAGAGGAGTAGTCACCATAGTGATTAAGATAACCGCCGCAGCAGTTCATCAGGCGCGCCACCAGTGTTTTACCCGGTGGCCAGGAACGGGTCATGGTGCCGCCGAGCGTTCCGGTACCGTAGTTCAGGTAGATAGATTCGTTGCCATACTCTTTGATCAAGCGCTGCATGTTGGTGGCGATGATATCGTAGGCTTCATCCCAGCTGATCCGCTCGAACTTCCCTTCCCCACGCTTACCAACGCGCTTCATTGGGTACTTCAAACGGTCCGGGTTATACACACGGCGACGCATGGAACGGCCACGCAGGCAAGCGCGTACCTGATGTAATCCTTCGTAGTTATCGTCCCCTGTATTATCGGTTTCGACATATTTTATTTCGCCATCCACCACATGCATGCGCAGTGGACAACGGCTACCGCAGTTTACGGTACAGGCGCTCCACACCACTTTTTCCGGAGTTGTCGCCGGGGACAATGCATCTGCCGCCGACGCCAGTCGGGTAAAAGGGAGCGTGAGGGCGCTACTGGCCATAGCCAGGCCGCCTATTGCCGTGGTTTTCATCAACCCACGGCGAGTGACCTCAGCTGCCATTAATGTTTCAGGCGCGTTGATTTTCATAGAGACTCACTTTGGTTGCTCACAAAGAAAAGAGTGGCGGCATATACCGCTATATAGTTTTATATATAACGAAACTCTTCGTTATCAGTCTTTTATGCTAACTTTCATTCGGAGGAGTATTACTACTTTAGAGGGAGGGGGTATTGCGTAGTATCAATTCAGAGGCATAAAAAAAGCGCCCGAAGGCGCTTTTTTGTTGTGAGGCAAACAATTAGCCGATGTACTGCTGGCCTTTCATGTATGGGCGCAGTACTTCAGGGATCTCAATACGTCCATCTGCCTGCTGATAGTTTTCCAGCACGGCAACCAGCGTACGGCCGACAGCCAGACCAGAGCCGTTCAGGGTATGAACCAGGCGGGTTTTCTTGTCAGACTTGCTGCGGCAGCGTGCCTGCATGCGACGCGCCTGGAAATCCCAGACGTTAGAGCAGGATGAGATTTCACGGTAAGTATTCTGCGCAGGCACCCACACTTCCAGATCGAAGGTTTTGCAGGCGCCAAAGCCCATATCACCGGTGCACAGCGCCATACGACGGTACGGCAGACCCAGCAGTTCCAGCACTTTCTCCGCGTGGCCGGTCATCTCTTCCAGCGCGTCCATGGATTCTTCAGGACGGACAATCTGTACCATCTCAACTTTGTCGAACTGGTGCATACGGATCAGACCGCGAGTGTCGCGACCGTAAGATCCTGCTTCAGAACGGAAGCACGGAGAGTGTGCTGTCAGCTTAATTGGCAGATCGTCTTCGTCGATGATCTCATCACGCACGAGGTTTGTCAGCGGCACTTCTGCGGTTGGGATCAGCGCGTAGTTGCTGCTATCCGCTTCCTCGTCCAGCGGACGGGTGTGGAACAGATCACCGGCAAATTTCGGCAGTTGACCCGTGCCGTACAGCGTATCGTGGTTGACCAGATACGGGACGTAGGTTTCGCTGTAGCCATGCTGCTCAGTGTGCAAATCCAGCATGAACTGCGCCAGTGCACGGTGCAAATGGGCAATCTGGCCTTTCATCACCACGAAGCGAGAGCCGGTCAGCTTAACCGCTGCCGCAAAGTCCAGGCCCGCGTGCATTTCGCCCAGCGTCACGTGATCGCGCACTTCGAAGTCAAACTCGCGAGGCGTACCCCAACGTTTCACTTCAACGTTGTCGTTTTCATCTTTGCCGACAGGCACACTGTCGTCAGGAATATTCGGGATAGCCAGGGCAATATCACGAATTTCGGTCTGAAGAACATCCAGCTCAGCTTTCGCCTGATCCAGCTCTTCACCCAGTTTGTTCACTTCCAGGCGTAATGGCTCAATATCTTCCCCGCGCGCTTTCGCCTGGCCAATGGATTTCGATCGAGAGTTACGCTCTGCCTGCAGATTTTCAGTTTGTACCTGCAGAACTTTACGACGCTCTTCAAGAGCGCGCAGCTTATCTACATCCAGCTTAAAGCCCCGGCGTGCCAGTTTTTCAGCGACTGCGTCTGGCTCGTTACGCAGCAGATTGGGATCGAGCATGCTTATCCTGTGCTTATCGAATTAAAATAGGAAAATGTGACCACAGCCTGCGGTCACAGGGATACATTGCCAACATTACCGCAACGATAGCGCTAACGGTAGCGTTTTATAGGGCTATTTTGATCCTGTCCGGCGAGCCAGGTGAGCTTTTCACCAATCTTGCCTTCAAGACCTCTGTTTGTGGGGTGATAATAGCGCGTTTGTGCCATCTCTTGCGGGAAATATTCCTCTCCGGCAGCGTAGGCATTGGGTTCATCATGGGCGTAACGGTACTCCTGCCCATAACCCATCTCTTTCATCAGTTTGGTCGGTGCGTTACGCAGATGAACCGGCACATCGTAGTCCGGGCGTTCACGCGCGTCAGACATTGCCGCTTTAAAGGCGGTATAGACCGCATTACTCTTCGGCGCGCAAGCCAGATAGACAATCGCCTGCGCAATGGCGCGCTCCCCTTCAGCGGGACCGACGCGGGTAAAACAGTCCCATGCAGAGAGTGCCACCTGCATAGCCCGTGGGTCAGCATTGCCGACATCTTCCGAGGCAATGGCCAGGCAACGTCGCGCGACATAGAGGGGATCGCCACCGGCAGTGATAATGCGTGCGTACCAGTAAAGTGCCGCATCCGGTGCGCTGCCGCGTACAGACTTATGCAGCGCTGAGATCAGATCGTAAAAACGGTCACCTTTATTATCGAAACGCGCGCTACGCTCACCGGCAATCTCGGTGAGCAAATCCGGTTTAAGCACTCTCTTGCCGGAGTCATCAATTTCGGCCATATCGGCCATCATTTCCAGCGTATTCAGTGCCCGACGCGCATCACCGTTGACCAGCTCCGCTATCGCCTTACGCGTCTCGTCAGGTAAAACGATATCCTGCCCGCCATAGCCGCGCGCACTATCATCCATCGCCTGAGTGAGAACTTTTTCGATATCCTCGGTGGTTAGCGATTTGAGCAGGTAAACCCGCGCGCGCGAAAGCAGCGCCGAATTCAGTTCAAACGATGGGTTTTCAGTGGTCGCACCGATGAAGAAGATCGTGCCGTCTTCAATATGCGGCAGGAAGGCATCTTGCTGGCTCTTGTTGAAGCGGTGGACTTCATCCACGAACAGGATGGTGCGCCGCCCGGCATTGCGGTTCTGCCGCGCACGCTCGATCGCCTCGCGGATCTCTTTCACGCCGGAGGTAACCGCCGAGATACGTTCAACGTCCGCGTTGGCATAGCGGGCGATCACTTCTGCAAGTGTGGTTTTGCCGGTGCCAGGAGGCCCCCAGAGGATCATGGAGTGAAGATGCCCGGCCTCAATGGCACGGGGCAATGGCTTACCAGCAGCCAGCAGATGCTGCTGGCCGATGTACTGCGCTAAATTTTCTGGCCGCATACGAGCGGCCAGAGGTTGAAACGCGTTATCTGAAAAATCGAGCGACAGATTGCTCACTCACGCCTCTTACTTACGTTGGTCATCCACCGTTACGCCCTTCGGCGGGGTAAAGGTAAATTTCGATGCGTCAACAGCGCCATTCTGCTGTGACTTAAGCTGATAGCTGCTGCGCTGATCGTCCTGCTCAACCGCACCGAACTGATTGATAGTGCCGTTAGTGCTTACATTAATGGTGAACTGCTTCAGGTTGCCATTAGTGCCTTTCGGCGTCAGGACAAACTCATCACCATTCTGTTTAATATTGTACTGCTGCCAGTCACTGGACTGGTTGCGGGCAATCAGCATGAAAGGCGTATTGCTGGTGGCATCTTTCAGCCAGGTCGCCGTTGCCTGCTCTACAAACGGGTTAAAGAACCATAAGGTTTTACCGTCAGACACCAGGATGCTTTCATCCGGCTGAGTCATATGCCAGTTAAACAGGTTCGGGCGTTTTACCCACAAATCCCCCTGACCTTCCTGCACCGCGTTACCGCTGCCGTCTGTCACTTTTTGCGTGAAACTGGCGTGGAAGCTGCTTACTTTATCCAGTCGGCTTTTAAGGTCGCTGGCTGCATCAGCCCAGACGCTGCTGGCGACAAAACTGGTCAGTAATGCACAGGCGATGGCGATTTTTTTCATTGTTATTCCTTAAAATACGTCTTCCCGAAATGGGGTTTCCGTCTTCTATTCTGAACCTGCCCGAAGGCAGGCGACAGAAGAAAATGCTTAATTTTTCCTGATTTACCCTTCTTTGCAATCGCTGAAGGTTAATCAAATGGCGGCGGAGCAAGCACCTCACGGTTACCGTTATGCCCCTGCTCGCTCACAATGCCCTGCGCTTCCATCTGCTCGATGATACGCGCCGCGCGGTTATAACCGATTCGGAACTGGCGCTGCACGCCAGAGATAGATGCTTTACGCTTTTCGGTGACAAAGTTAACTGCCTGATCGAATAAAGGATCCAGCTCTTCACCGCCATCAAAGCCACCGCCGCCACCTTCGCTTTCAGTGTCGCTCGTAATGCCATCGACATACTGCGGACGGCCTCGCGCTTTCCAGTCCTGCACCACGGCGTGCACTTCCTGGTCCCGAACAAATGCACCGTGAACACGCACCGGAGAGGTGGAGTTCGGACCGGAGTAAAGCATATCCCCCATACCCAGCAGCGATTCAGCCCCCCCCTGGTCGAGGATGGTTCGTGAGTCAATTTTGCTTGATACGGTAAACGCAATACGCGTCGGAATGTTCGCTTTAATCAGACCTGTAATAACGTCCACTGAAGGGCGCTGGGTCGCCAGTACAAGATGAATACCCGCCGCACGCGCTTTCTGCGCCAGGCGCGCAATCAACTCTTCTACTTTCTTACCAACGGTCATCATCAGGTCGGCGAATTCATCGACCAGCACGACGATATAAGGCAGTTTTTCCAGCACCGGATGCTGGGCATCCATGCTGTCACCTGGTTTCCAGTACGGATCCGGGATCGGACGGCCCATACGTGCCGCCTCAGCGATCTTCTCGTTATAACCAGCCAGGTTACGCACTCCCAGCGCAGACATCAGCTTGTAGCGACGCTCCATCTCATTGACGCTCCAGCGCAGGGCGTTGGCAGCGTCTTTCATATCGGTCACAACTTCGGTCAGCAGATGCGGAATGCCTTCGTAGACTGACAGTTCGAGCATTTTCGGGTCGATCATGATGAAACGCACATCTTCCGGCTGCGCTTTATAGAGCATGCTGAGGATCATGGCGTTCACACCGACGGATTTACCTGAACCGGTAGTACCCGCTACCAGCAGGTGAGGCATTTTCGCGAGATCTGCCACCACCGGATCGCCAGCAATATCTTTGCCCAGCACCACAGTCAGCGGGGATGGGTTATCGCGGAACTTGGTATTATCCAGTACTTCACGCAGGTAAACGGTCTGACGTTTTTTGTTCGGCAGCTCAAGGCCAACGTACGGTTTGCCCGGAATCACTTCCACCACACGCACCGCAACAGTGGACAGTGAACGCGCCAGGTCACGGGACAGGTTAGAAATACGCGCAGCTTTTACACCCGGCGCCAGATTCAGTTCAAAACGGGTGATAACAGGACCCGGCGAGTAGTTCACCACGTCTGCCTTGATGCGGAAGTCTGCCAGACGTGCTTCCACCAGACGAGCCATCTGCTCCAGAGCAAATGTATCAACCGGCTCGACTTCAGCCGGAGGCGGCGTCAGCAGATCCAGTGACGGCAGCGGCGTACTCGGACGCTGCAGCGGACGGCTGTCACCGTTACGCATTAGCAGCGGGTGAATCAGGCTCTCCTGCGGCTGTGGCGCTGCCTGCTGGAACTGCGGCGGCTGTTGTTGTGGTTGTTGTGGCTGCTGCGGCTGCGCATACGGCTGCTGAACAGGTTGCTGCGGCTGCGCGTATGCCGGTGGTGTTTGCTGGCGCACAGGCTCTACTTCCGGCATCACGCTAGGGGTAAACAGAGGCTCACTCGGGCCATCATCCACCAGATCTTTCATCGGTGAGAACTCGAAATCTGACAATGAGAACGGGTTCGCGCCAGCAGGCTGTTCACCGGAGTAACGCTGTTGCTGCGTTGCCGCAAACTGACGCGCTAATTCGGCTTCTGCCGCGTCATCTTCGTCTTCCAGCATCGGTTCATCGTGCTGATAGTCTTCACCGTAGCGTTGATTCTGTTGCGCTGCAAACTGGCGGGCCAGTTCGTCCTGCTGCATTTCATCGGCGTCATCTTCGTACTCTGGTTCGCGCGCTTTTTCCTCAGCCATGCGCTGGGAAGGTAGCTTGATACCGTAAGAGGCAAGCTCACGACGAGTGGGAACGCGGACGCGGTTAGGGCGAGGCAATTGTGGGCCAATACCCTCTTTTACCTGAGGACGTGGTGCGCCACCTGTTGCCAAGCTAAAGACAGGCGCAGCCACTGCCGCCGCCGCCGTAGCCTGCTTAACGCTTTCCGCTACAGGTGCAACAGCAGGCGTCGGATCGACCGGTGGAACCGAAACTGAAGGTGCCTTCGTAACTGGCTCCTGTACCGGCTCAGGCACAGGCTGATACCAGGCGGCCAGTTGCTCGCGTTCACGAGCCCGGCGTTCTTCCACCTCTTCAAAATAGTACATTGGCGGACGAGATGGCTTAACCTCTTCCACTACTTCAGGTTCAGGCTGTGGCGCTACATAAGGCTGCACAGGTTCAACCGGTTCAGGTACATACTCCTGATACGTCTGGGCCACAGGCTGTTCATATTGCTGCGGTTCATATTCAGGTTGCGGTGGCTGATAAGGTTGTTGCCACTGCTCCTGCTGTACAGGGATGTAGCTTTCTGGTTCAGGCGCGACTACGGGCTCCGGCGTGTGAACACCCGGCGCGGTCTGCCACGCAACCTGAGGCTGCTGAATAACGGATTCCGGTGGTGGAACCGGCGCGGATGGCATTACGGCGTCGACAGGCGCGGCATACGCCTGCGCAGCGGTCGTTGCTGCTGCGGCTGCCGCAACCGGTGCGGTAACGGTTTGGCCATTTAGCAACGGATCGTATTCGTCAAAGTCACCCGGTGTGGCACGGCTACCAGAGAAAAGCACATCATCAGGATCGACGGTGTTACCTGCTGCGCGATACTCAACCTGCTCGTCTTCATCCATGCGCTTACCGGAGAAGAGCGCGGCATCGGTTTTGCGTCCAAGCGGGTTGGCAAATTTCTCAGCTACACGCTGACGACGCGCCAGGGCGCCGCGCAAAATACGCGCACGACGAGATTCACGACGCTGTACAGGTGCATCGTCTTCCTCTTCATCTTCGTACTCGTCTTCATCAACCCACGTATCGTCGC
Source organism: Enterobacter sp. 342 (assembly GCF_036663495.1). Classification (NCBI taxonomy): domain Bacteria; kingdom Pseudomonadati; phylum Pseudomonadota; class Gammaproteobacteria; order Enterobacterales; family Enterobacteriaceae; genus Enterobacter; species Enterobacter sp. 342. The sequence continues at coordinate 219,506 of NZ_JAWUEI010000002.1, read as the reverse complement.
GACGGGTACGGTTGCTGGCAAAGGTCAGGATCGTGAGGATAAAGCTGCCGATCTTCTCGGCGATACTCACCCATGACCAGCCAGTAAACAATGTTAACCCAGCCGCCCAGATGCACAGCAAAGCCAGCGTGCCGCCGCTGCTGTGAAGCATCGGTTGCAGTGCAGAACTCAACAAACTGCCGATCACTCCGCCAGAGGCAAAGTACCAGATATCATCGGCATTAATAGCCGCCAGACCACATGAGGTCAGGATCAGCGCCAGCGCGCCAATCAGGCGCAGCGAAACGGCGAAATAGTCGATGTAATCATCGTTCTGACGATGACGCCACGCAAACCAGCATCCGCCAATGATAATGACGGGAAGGGTGTAGGCCATCACACCGAAAATGAAAAACAGCGTGTCCGCAAGCCAGGCACCGGGTACGCCACCTAAATTATGGATAGGCTCATGCCATGCGGTTTGTGACCAACTGGGATCTGAGGGATTAAAACTGAGTAAGGCTGCCATCAGCCAGACGGCAAAAAGGGCAATAACAATCAGCAAAGCCTCGAGGAGACGACGTCCGCTGCTTAGCTTCGATAGTGTGACTTCTTTGTCTTCAGTGTATTCCTGGCTCAAGAAAGGCTCTCCAGGTATCAGGCATATCCTGCCTGTTTGCTAAAACGGACAACAGCGCCGGGACTCCCCGGCACTGTTGCTGTATGGATTAACAGGAGTGTAATCAAACTACGCTGATTTTGCACCTGTTCCGTGTTAGCGCGTCTTAATAACCAGACGATTGCTCTGTTTGACCTCTTCCATTACCACATAAGTACGGGTGTCGTTCACGCCCGGCAGACGCAGCAGGGTCTCACCCAGCAGCTTACGGTAAGCGGACATATCAGGCACACGGGTTTTCAACAGGTAGTCGAAATCACCGGACACCAGGTGACACTCTTGAATTTCTTCAAGTTTTTGTACAGCGGCGTTAAATTGCTCAAACACATCCGGCGCACCACGATTCAGAGTAATCTCAACAAATACCAGAAGTGAGGCATCCAGATAATGCGGGTTCAGCAGAGCAGTATAGCCCTGAATGAAACCCTGTCTTTCCAGTCGGCGCACACGCTCAAGGCATGGCGTCGGGGAAAGTCCCACACGTTTTGAAAGCTCGACGTTGGAAATACGCCCATCCTTTTGCAATTCATTAAGAATGTTACGATCGATACGGTCGAGATCTTTGCCAGGGCGCTTCTTGCTATCTACCATTATTATTGTCTCTCTGTATTCCTTCCCTACTCCTGCCTGGACCCTGTGCACATCACTGTTCAGAGCCTGTACCCGTTAGTCATCACATCGCCTGGTTTTGTATTAGACGCGATGCGGATTCGGGTTCTGTTGGTAAGAAGACCGTTGCCCGAAGGCAGTCACCGACATCACGTATGGCGTCTGTCCACGCCATGCGTAGATTTCACTGACCCGGTAAAAATGGCATTTACGTGCATGCCTATGCGGCATACGGTTAACGCGGTTTTTTTTCTTCCTTGAATGTTTTCGCAAAAGCGCAGGGGATTGTCAAAGCAAAACATCGTTTTTTAGTACAACATGCCGGATATTCATTACGGCAGGGTATTAATCGTCATTTTATTGCCTTACAAACGACCGGTTTTCTGGAGAAAGCGTGATGTTATCGCGCGCCATTCATCGTCCGTGGCTATTACACAGATTGATATCAAAATTGCTGCGCTCTTTTTTTACGGCAACAAATTCCCTACAATCCAGCCAAATGTCTGCCAACAACAATGGGGATCTCATGGGCACGGCTAAACACAGTAAGCTGCTAATCCTTGGTTCTGGACCTGCGGGATATACCGCGGCGGTCTATGCTGCACGCGCTAACCTGCAACCGGTATTAATTACTGGCATGGAAAAAGGCGGTCAGCTGACCACTACCACCGAAGTGGAAAACTGGCCAGGCGACCCGCACGACCTGACCGGGCCGCTGCTGATGGAGCGTATGCACGAGCATGCCGCTAAATTCGAAACCGAAATTCTGTTCGACCACATCAATAAGGTCGATCTGCAGAACCGTCCGTTCCGCCTGACGGGCGACAGCGGCGAATACACCTGTGACGCACTGATCATCGCCACCGGTGCCTCTGCCCGTTACCTCGGTCTGCCATCCGAAGAAGCGTTCAAAGGCCGCGGCGTCTCTGCCTGCGCCACCTGCGACGGTTTCTTCTACCGCAATCAGAAAGTCGCGGTCATTGGCGGCGGTAATACCGCAGTGGAAGAAGCACTCTACCTGGCGAACATTGCCTCTGAGGTGCATCTGATCCACCGTCGCGACACCTTCCGTGCAGAGAAAATCCTGATCAAACGTCTGATGGATAAAGTGGCGAGCGGCAACATCGTGCTGCACACAAACCGTACCCTGGAAGAGGTGACGGGCGATCAGATGGGCGTTGCGGGTCTGCGTATCCGTGATACCCAGAACACCGATAACGTCGAAACGCTGGAAGTGGCGGGTCTGTTTGTGGCTATCGGCCACAGCCCGAACACCGCGATCTTCGACGGTCAGCTGGAGCTGGAAAACGGCTACATTAAAGTGCAGTCGGGTATTCATGGCAACGCGACCCAGACCAGTATCCCGGGCGTGTTCGCCGCTGGCGACGTGATGGACCATATTTATCGTCAGGCGATTACCTCTGCGGGCACCGGCTGTATGGCCGCGCTGGACGCTGAACGCTACCTCGATGGACTGGCTGAACAAGGTAAATAATCTTTACAAGTCAGTAACAAACGTAAATAAAGGCGGCGATAAGTCGCCTTTATTGTCTCACCGTTGTAACATTGCGCTGCCCAATTTCTAATAACGTCACCTGCAAAGTACGCAATGGAAAAAACCCGTCAACAAGAGTTAACACGCTGGCTGAAACAGCAAAGCGTTCTTTCCCGCCGCTGGCTTACGATCTCCCGTATTCTGGGGTTCGTCAGTGGTCTGTTGATTGTTGCCCAGGCATGGCTGCTGGCCCGCATTCTTAATCACATGATCATGGAGAACATTCCACGCGAGGCACTCCTGCTGCCCTTTATTGTTCTGATCCTGATTTTTATCCTGCGAGCCTGGGTGGTATGGCTACGTGAGCGTGTCGGGTTTCACGCCGGACAGCATATCCGCTATGAGATCCGCCGTCAGGTGCTTGACCGTCTTCAGGAGGCCGGACCCGCGTGGATCCAGGGAAAACCCGCCGGAAGCTGGGCGACACTGATCCTCGAGCAGATTGACGATATGCACGACTACTATGCTCGCTACCTGCCGCAAATGGCTCTTGCCGTCTTTGTTCCGCTGCTTATTGTGCTCGCCATCTTCCCGGTCAACTGGATGGCTGCGTTGATATTGATGGGCACAGCTCCGCTGATCCCGCTGTTTATGGCGCTGGTCGGCATGGGGGCTGCGGACGCTAACCGTCGTAACTTCCTGGCATTAGGTCGCTTAAGCGGCCATTTTCTCGACCGTCTGCGCGGCATGGAGACGTTACGCATTTTTGGTCGCGGTGAAGCGGAAACCGAAAACATTCGCCAGGCATCGCAAGACTTCCGTCAGCGCACCATGGAAGTGTTACGCCTCGCCTTCTTGTCTTCTGGCGTACTGGAATTCTTTACCTCGCTGTCGATTGCCCTCGTGGCGGTCTACTTCGGCTTCTCCTACCTTGGCGCGCTGGATTTTGGCCATTACGGCACGGCAGTGACCCTTTCTGCCGGGTTCCTGGCGCTGATTCTGGCCCCGGAGTTTTTCCAGCCGCTTCGTGATCTGGGGACCTTCTATCACGCTAAAGCACAGGCGGTTGGCGCTGCCGACAGCCTGAAAACATTCCTGGAAACGCCGCTGGCGCACCCGGAACGGGGTGACGTTACACTGAATGCTAAAGATCCCGTGACCATTGAGGCGCAGGACTTTTCCATTCTGTCACCCGAAGGCAAAGTGCTCGCAGGTCCGCTGAACTTTACCTTACCTGCCGGACAACGCGTTGTGCTCGTCGGCACCAGCGGTTCCGGGAAAAGTTCGCTGCTGAATGCGCTATCCGGTTTTATGGCCTACACAGGTTCACTGCGGATCAACAAAACGGAACTGCGCAACCTCGATCCTGACGCCTGGCGTAAACAGCTCAGTTGGGTAGGCCAAAACCCGCAGCTTCCAGCCTCTACGCTGCGTGAAAACGTGCTGCTGGCGCGCCCGGATGCCCGAGAAGACGAACTGCAATCCGTCCTTGACCGCGCCTGGGTCAGCGAATTCCTGCCGCAACTTCCGCAAGGAGTTGATACCGTGGTCGGCGACCAGTCTGCCGGACTGTCGGTCGGACAGGCGCAGCGTGTGGCGGTTGCCCGTGCGCTGCTTAACCCATGCCAGCTGATGCTGCTGGATGAGCCCGCCGCCAGCCTGGATGCGCACAGCGAGCAGCGTGTAATGGATGCCCTGAATGACGCCTCTCTGCAGCAAACCACCCTGATGGTCACCCATCAACTGGAAGGCATTGCCGACTGGGACCAGATCTGGGTCATGGAGAACGGTCGTATTGTTGAGCAAGGCGATTACGCCTCTCTCGTTACCGCGCAGGGACCGTTTGCCGCCCTGCTGGCGAATCGTCAGGAGGACATCTGATGCGTGCTCTGCTGCCTTATCTTGCGCTCTATAAACGCCACAAATGGATGCTGACGCTGGGCATTGTGCTGGCGATTGTCACGCTACTCGCCAGTATCGGCCTGCTCACCCTTTCCGGTTGGTTCCTGTCGGCCTCTGCCGTTGCGGGCGTTGCCGGATTATACAGCTTCAACTATATGCTTCCGGCGGCCGGTGTCCGCGGTACCGCCATCACCCGTACTGCCGGACGCTATTTCGAGCGGCTCGTCAGCCACGACGCTACTTTCCGCGTGCTGCAACACCTGCGTATCTACACCTTCAGCAAACTACTGCCCCTCTCCCCTGCCGGGCTGGCGCGTTTTCGTCAGGGTGAGTTACTTAACCGTGTCGTAGCGGATGTCGACACGCTGGATCACCTGTACCTGCGCGTGATCTCACCGATAGTGGGCGCATTTGTGGTGATTGTAGTGGTCACGCTGGGACTGTCCGTTCTGGATGTTCCCGTTGCGCTGACGCTGTGTGGGATCATGTTGCTCACGCTCATTATTCTGCCACCGCTGTTTTACCGCGCCGGGAAATCTACCGGGGAAAACCTGACGCGTCTGCGCGGAGATTACCGCCAGCAACTGACCTCCTGGCTTCAGGGGCAGGCAGAACTGACGATTTTTGGCGCCAGCAAGCGCTACCGCGCCCGAATGGAAAGTACGGAACTGAACTGGCATGAGGCCCAGCGCCGCCAGTCGGAACTGACGGCCTTCTCTCAGGCGCTGATGATGTTAATCGGCGGAATTGCAGTCATCGCGATGCTGTGGCTGGCATCAGGTGGTATTGGCGGTAATACGCAGCCAGGTCCGCTGATCGCCCTCTTCGTGTTCTGTGCTCTGGCCGCATTTGAAGCACTGGCACCGGTGACAGGCGCTTTCCAGCATCTGGGACAGGTGATCGCCTCTGCCCTGCGCATCACCCAGATTGCCGAGCAAGAGCCTGAAGTCACGTTCAGTGCCGCGCAGACCACAGTGCCAGAGAACGTTGCGCTTACGCTTGATAATGTCACTTTTGCCTACGACAAACAGGCGCAGAATGCACTGGAAGGTGTGAATCTCGCGGTAAATGCTGGCCAGCGCATTGCCATACTCGGCCGTACCGGCTGTGGCAAATCAACGTTGTTACAGTTGCTGACCCGCGCCTGGGACCCGCAGCGCGGTCAGATTCGTTTCAATGATACGTTGCTGACAGATTTCAGCGAACAGGCTCTGCGCAAAACTGTCAGCGTGGTTCCGCAGCGCGTGCATCTGTTTAGCGCCACACTGCGCGATAACCTGCTGCTGGCAGCACCAGAGGCCTCTGATGATGAACTGAACGCCATGCTGGAACAGGTTGGACTGCATAAGTTGCTTGAAGATGCAGGGCTAAACAGCTGGCTGGGTGAAGGTGGCCGTCAGCTCTCAGGTGGTGAGCTGCGCCGTCTGGCGATTGCCCGCGCGCTGCTGCACGATGCACCGCTGATGTTGCTCGACGAACCAACGGAAGGTCTGGACGCCACAACCGAGAGCCAAATACTTGATTTACTGACCACTGTAATGACCGGTAAAACCGTTCTGATGGTCACGCACCGCCTGCGCGGACTGGCGAGTTTTGATCAGATAATTGTGATGGACAACGGACACATTATTGAGCAAGGTAGTCACACAGAACTGTTGGCGAAACAGGGTCGCTACTACCAGTTTAAACAGCGTCTGTAGACTATATTTGTACCGATCCTCACTCGCGTATTGGAGTTCTGCTGTCATGCGCCTGGTCCAGCTTTCTCGTCATAATATTGCGTTCCCTTCTCCGGAGGGGGCGCTACGTGAACCCAATGGGTTGCTGGCTCTTGGTGGCGATCTAAGTCCTGCACGACTATTGATGGCCTACCAGCGAGGTATTTTTCCCTGGTTTTCCCCCGGTGACCCGATTTTATGGTGGTCTCCCGATCCACGTGCCGTGCTGTGGCCTGCGCAGTTTCACCTGAGCCGCAGTATGAAGCGTTTCCATGCAAAATCACCGTATCGGGTGACCCTGAATCACGCCTTTGGTCAGGTGATTGAAGGCTGTGCTGAAGACCGCTATGAAGGGACATGGATAACCCGCGATATCATTACCGCCTACCACCAACTCCATGAACTGGGTTACGCCCATTCCATCGAGGTGTGGGAAGGGGATGAACTCGTCGGCGGTATGTATGGCGTCGCACAAGGGACGCTTTTTTGCGGCGAATCCATGTTCTCCAGAGCGGTTAATGGCTCGAAAACCGCGCTGCTGGTTTTCTGCCGGGAGTTTGCTCAGCGCGGCGGACGCCTGATCGATTGTCAGGTTCTCAATGAGCACACAGCCTCTCTGGGTGCCGTTGAAATCCCGCGACGCCAGTATATCGAGCATCTGGATGCCAGCCGTCAGGAGAAGCTCCCGCGCGACTTCTGGATACCGAGAACGCTCTTTCTGCCCAATGCCTAAATGTTTTCCGCATATTTTTTGTGAGGGTGTTATAATTATGCCGCAGAGTAGCTTCTGCCTGTTGCCCCGCCGCCGTTTGGGACCCTCGCTTCAGATAACGTCCTGACGTTTATCCTGTCGTCTCCCCTTTACGAATGCGCTTCCTGTTCGGTTGTACCGTGACGCTTGGGCAATGCGCCGAAACTGTTTTGCTGCGTTTTAATCGCGCAATTCTTTACTTAATTGATGAATTTCGGCATTATCTTGCCGGTTCAAAACTTGGTAGTGATACCCCAGAGGATTAGATGGCCAAAGAAGACAATATTGAAATGCAGGGTACCGTACTTGATACGTTGCCTAATACCATGTTTCGCGTAGAGCTGGAAAACGGTCACGTGGTAACTGCGCACATCTCCGGTAAAATGCGCAAAAACTACATCCGCATTTTGACGGGCGACAAAGTGACTGTTGAACTGACCCCGTACGACCTGAGCAAAGGCCGCATTGTCTTCCGTAGTCGCTAATTGTTTTCGCCTGTAATGGCAGATGAATATATAAAAGGTCGGGATATTCCCGGCCTTTTTTATTTATGGCTTTAGTGTTGCTGCGTCGGAAGATGTATTGTCATCCACGGTTGTACAGGAGCGATTAAATCCCCCGCCATAGAATGGGCCATATCATGGAGTAATCCCGTGAGATACGGCAACATATCGCGGTCAAAATGCGACACCAGCAGTACGTGGTTTAACGCCCGGCAGTAGTCGCACTTCTCTTCGGTATCTTCCAGTAACCACTCTTTTTGTCGCGGCTGTTCCGCTTCGTCCTCAAATTCCACCACCTGAAAGTCACGCATTGATTCTGTGAGGGCGGATTTCACCTCTTCCAGGTAGGTTTCAAGGCAACGGCATACGGGCTGCGTTTGTGGAAGTGACTTGCAGTCGAGCAGGATTTCGGTGAGCAGTTTACAGCGCTCTGCGAGGGTTGGGAGATCGGGGTTGTGGGAGAGTTCGGTGTAGAGTTGGGCGAAGCTATTAATATCAGTCATATGTGATCCTTTATGCACGCAAGATTGTCTGTGCACACACTTTCAGGACGCCAATCCTGTCACCTGATTTTGTAGGTGCGTCGCCATTTTATTACTGTGTATTTATCCAGCAACTGACTTCGAAAGAAACTGGAAACCGCCTCGCAAAATTCTTCTGCGGCCTGATGCCCTCACCCCGGCCCTCTCCCACAGGGAGAGGGAGAAAAGCAGGCATAAAAAAAACCGGGCAAATGCCCGGTTTTTAACATTAACGTTCAACTCAGTGAGCCGCTTCAGGTTTGTGCTTCTGCGCACTCTGGAAATCATACGTCAACTCATTCTTCGCCTGATCCAGCGCCACCGTCACCTGGCCGCCGTCCACCAGCGAGCCAAATAGCAGCTCGTTCGCCAGCGGTTTCTTCAGGTTGTCCTGAATCACACGCGCCATTGGACGAGCGCCCATCGCACGGTCGTAGCCTTTCTCAGCCAGCCAGTTGCGGGCTTCCTGGCTTACTTCCAGCGACACGCCTTTCTGATCCAACTGAACCTGCAGTTCGACGATGAACTTGTCGACAACCTGATGGATCACTTCGGTAGACAAGTGATCGAACCAGATAATGTTGTCCAGACGGTTACGGAATTCCGGCGTAAAGATCTTCTTGATCTCTTCCATCGCATCGGTGCTGTTATCCTGGTGGATCAGGCCGATGGATTTACGCTCGGTTTCACGTACACCGGCGTTGGTGGTCATCACCAGCACCACGTTGCGGAAGTCCGCCTTGCGCCCGTTGTTGTCGGTCAGCGTCCCGTTGTCCATCACCTGCAGCAGGATGTTGAACACGTCCGGGTGCGCTTTCTCGATTTCATCAAGCAGCAGTACCGCGTGCGGATGCTTGATCACCGCGTCGGTGAGCAGACCGCCCTGGTCAAAGCCCACATAGCCCGGAGGTGCACCAATCAAACGGCTGACGGTGTGACGCTCCATATACTCGGACATATCAAAGCGCAGCAGCTCAATGCCCAGCGCTTTGGAGAGCTGAACCGTCACCTCGGTTTTCCCGACACCGGTTGGGCCGGCGAAGAGGAAGGAACCGACTGGCTTGTGATCATGACCCAGTCCGGCACGGGCCATCTTGATAGCCTCAGTTAAGGCCTCAATGGCTTTATCCTGACCAAAGACCAGCATTTTCAGGCGATTGCCAAGCGTACGCAGCGTGTCGCGGTCACTCTGAGAAACACTCTTCTCAGGGATACGCGCGATACGAGCCACCACGGACTCAATATCCGCCACGTTAACGGTTTTCTTACGCTTGCTGGCCGGCATCAGGCGCGCACGCGCCCCTGCCTCATCAATTACGTCAATCGCCTTATCCGGCAGATGACGGTCGTTGATGTATTTCACCGCCAGCTCCACCGCCGCACGAACCGCTTTCGCGGTGTAACGCACGTCGTGGTGCGCTTCGTACTTCGGTTTCAGGCCGTTGATGATCTGCACCGTTTCCTCGACGGACGGTTCAGTCACGTCGATTTTCTGGAAGCGACGCGCCAGCGCACGGTCTTTCTCAAAGATGTTGCTGAACTCCTGGTAGGTCGTGGAGCCAATCACGCGGATCTTGCCGCTGGAGAGCAGCGGTTTGATCAGGTTAGCGGCATCCACCTGGCCACCAGAAGCCGCACCTGCACCGATGATGGTATGAATTTCATCAATAAACAGAATGCTGTTGGTGTCCTGCTCCAGCTGCTTTAACAGCGCCTTGAAGCGTTTTTCAAAATCACCACGGTATTTGGTGCCTGCCAGCAGAGAACCGATATCCAGTGAGTAAATGGTGCAATCGGCAATCACTTCCGGCACGTCACCCTGCACGATACGCCAGGCCAGACCTTCGGCAATCGCGGTTTTACCCACGCCAGATTCCCCCACCAACAGCGGGTTGTTCTTGCGGCGACGGCACAGCACCTGGATCGCGCGCTCCAGCTCTTTATCGCGGCCAATCAGCGGGTCGATACCGCCAACGCGAGCAAGCTGGTTAAGGTTGGTGGTGAAGTTTTCCATACGATCCTCCCCGCCTGCTTGCTCTTCATTATTGTTATTGACCTGATTGCTGGAATCCGATGCCTGGTTAGGCTCGTCTTTTCGCGTTCCGTGAGAGATAAAGTTAACCACATCGAGTCGGCTGACTTCGTGTTTGCGCAGCAGATAAGCAGCCTGTGACTCCTGCTCGCTGAAGATGGCGACCAGGACGTTGGCGCCAGTCACTTCGCTACGTCCGGAAGACTGGACGTGGAAAACCGCGCGCTGCAATACACGCTGGAAGCTGAGCGTCGGCTGAGTGTCGCGCTCTTCTTCACTGGCTGGCAGCACCGGTGTAGTTTGTTCGATGAAGGCTTCGAGTTCCTGACGTAGCGCCACCAGATCCACGGAGCAGGCTTCCAGCGCTTCGCGGGCAGATGGGTTGCTAAGCAGTGCGAGCAGTAAATGCTCGACGGTCATAAACTCATGTCGGTGCTCACGCGCTCTGGCGAAAGCCATATTTAAACTGAGTTCCAGTTCTTGATTGAGCATAGGCACCTCCCCCAATTTTATGCCTTATCAGGCCTTTTCCAGCGTACACAGCAACGGATGCTCGTTCTCCCTCGCGTAGTCGTTCACCATCGCCACTTTGGTTTCCGCCACTTCGGCAGTAAAGATGCCGCAGATCGCTTTGCCACGATAATGAACGGTAAGCATCAGTTGCGTTGCACGTTCTACATCATAAGAAAAGAACTTTTGTAGCACGTCAATAACAAATTCCATCGGCGTGTAATCATCGTTCATTAACATAACTTTATACATAGATGGCGGTTTTAGCGCGTCGCGCACTTTGTCTTCCGCCAGCTGGTCAAAATCCAGCCAATCGTTGGTCTTACCCATTATGCATAACCACTTTGAATCTACCTCAGATGTTAGATAACAATCATCTATTACTGTCATCCGCGATGTCTGTCACAAACTGTTGCAATAGCGTTAACTGCTTCAAACTTTGGTTGATTATTGTCCCATCTCCAGCGCCAAACGCTTGACGACTTCTTTCGTTTCTCTAAATTGTACAAGCGTGAGATGGCGAGGTTTTGAACAGCCCCCACTCCACCACCGGTTCATTCCATCTTAATTTATAAGATTTACGAAGGATGTCGAAGCATGGAAATGGGTACTGTTAAGTGGTTCAACAACGCCAAAGGGTTTGGCTTCATCTGCCCCGAAGGCGGCGGCGAGGATATCTTCGCTCACTATTCCACCATTCAGATGGATGGTTACAGAACGCTCAAAGCCGGGCAGTCCGTCCGGTTCGATGTACACCAGGGGCCAAAAGGCAATCATGCAAGCCTTATCGTACCCATTGAAGCAGAGACGGTTGCATAGCTCTCTGTTTTATTGTGTACATCCCGCAGTCAAAATGCCAGCCCGATCGGCTGGCATTTTTATTTTCAGCCTATTCACGGGCCAGCGCATCAACCGGATCCAGTCGCGCCGCGTTGCGGGCCGGCAACCAGCCAAACAAAATGCCGGTAAATGTCGAACACAAAAATGCCGTAAGAATAGCCAGCGGTGAGAAACCGATCTCCCAGCCGGGTAAAAAGAGCTGGAGCGTAAATGCAATTATCATCGAGAGCGCAATACCCATTGCACCGCCGACCAGACACACCAGCACCGCTTCAATCAAAAACTGTTGTAGCACATCACTGGCCCTGGCCCCGACAGCCATACGGATGCCAATCTCCCGCGTGCGTTCGGTTACCGACACCAGCATGATATTCATCACCCCGATACCGCCGACAACCAACGAGATCACCGCCACCAGCGTGAGGAACAGCTGAAGAGTACGTGTGGTCTTTTCCGCCGTTTTCAAGAGGCCGTCCATGTTCCAGGTAAAGAAATCTTTCTTCCCGTGACGTAACGTGAGTAACTGTTCCAGTTGCTGCTCAGCCCGGGCGCTGTCGTAACCTTCCTTCACGCGTACGGTGATGGAGTTGAGCCAGGATTGCCCCATGATCCGCCCTGAGATGGTGGTATAGGGCAGCCAGACGCGCAGGATCTTACTGCTGCCAAACATCGACTGCTTCTCTTCCGCCACGCCAATGACGGTGGCAGGCATATTCCCCACAAGGATGACTTCCCCCACCACGTTGGTTTTATTGGGGAAGAGTTGCCTGCGTGAATTCGCATCCAGCACCACCACCTGTGCCCTGCCTGCCAGCTGTTCGGCATTAAAGGTGGCACCTTCACTGAAGGTCATGCCGTAGACGTTGAAATAGTCCCCGCTGACGCCATTCGCGCTGGCGGCAACGTCGACATTCCCCACGCGCAGACGGAGGTTTTGCGAAACAGCCGGTGTCGCGGAGTTGACCCACGGCTGCTTCTGAATAGCCTCCAGATCGTTATATTTCAGCGCCTGCTGATACTGCGGCTCGTCGTCGCCAAAGTCTTTGCCGGGATAGACATCAATGGTATTGGTACCGATGGCGCGAATATCGGCCAGCACCAGCTGCTTGGCGGCATCGCCCACCACCACAATCGACACCACCGAGGCGATACCAATTATAATGCCGAGCATCGTCAGCAAGGTGCGCATTTTATTAGCCGCCATCGCCAGCCAGGCCATGGTCAGCGCCTCACGAAAGCCACTGGAAAATTGTCCCCAACCGGTTGACGCAGGCAAGGCTTCTTTCGGTGCTGCCGCTCTGGACTGTCGCGGGGGCGGGTTACTGACCAACTCGCCGTCGTGGATCTCAATGATCCGCTCCGCCTGCGCCGCGACTTGTGGGTCATGCGTCACGATAATCACCGTGTGCCCCTGATCGCGCAGCTGATGCAGGATCGCCATGACCTCTTCACCCGAATGGCTGTCGAGCGCGCCGGTCGGTTCATCCGCGAGGATCACCTGTCCACCGTTCATGAGCGCACGGGCAATACTGACTCGCTGCTGCTGACCGCCGGAAAGCTGAGACGGTTGATATTCCACCCGTTCTGCCAGCCCCAGACGCGTTAATAACGCTTGCGCCCGTTCCAGCCGCTTCTTACGCTCCACACCAGCATAGACCGCGGGCACTTCCACGTTCTGTACCGCACTTAAATGAGAAAGCAGGTGGTAACGCTGGAAGATAAAACCAAAGTGTTCGCGCCGCAGTTTTGCCAACGCGTCACCATCAAGCGTGGAGACATCCGTTCCCGCCACGCGATAGGTACCGCTGGTGGGTTTATCCAGGCACCCGAGAATATTCATCAGCGTCGATTTACCGGAACCAGACGCCCCGACAATCGCCACCATTTCGCCAGCCTCAACGCGTAACGAAATCCCCTTCAGTACCTCCACCGGGCCGTCGCCCGACGGGTAGCTGCGACGAATGTCATGCAGCTCAAGCAGCGCCGTCATTTAGGCGCTCCGGGCAGGCTTTCGCTGGTGACAACCTCCTCACCCTCTTCGAGCCCTTTCACTACTACCACGTCGGTGTCGTTGCGCGCGCCAATCAGCACTTCTCGCTCACGCGTTTCGCCATTACGCAGCACCTTCACCTTATAACGTCCCTCGCCAGTGGATTCACCCAGCGCGGAGAGTGGAATGGTCAGCACGTTTTTCACGCCAGTGAGCTGAATATGCACCTGTGCGGTCATGTCCAGACGCAAAACGCCCTGCGGGTTGGGCACCTCAAAACGGGCATAGTAGAAAATAGCGTCGTTGACCTTTTCCGGCGTCGGCAGAATATCTTTCAGCACACCTTCATAACGCGTTTGCGGGTCGCCGAGCACCGTAAACCAGGCATTCTGCCCCGGTTTAAGATGAATGACATCCGCCTCTGAGACCTGGGCTTTCACCAGCATGGTGCTCATGTCTGCCAGCGTCAGTATGTTTGGCGCCTGCTGAGCGGCAATAACCGTCTGGCCCTGAAGCGTCGTGATCTGGGTGACTTCCCCGGCCATCGGGGCAACAATTTGCGTGTAATCGAGGTTGGTTTTCGCCGTATCCAGTGAGGCCTGATTGCGCTTGATTTGTGCATCAATAGTGCCAATCTGCGCCTGCTTGACCGCCAGTTCAGTGGTGGCGGTATCTAAATCTTGTTTCGAAATAGCCTGAGTTTTGGCAAGCGCCTGCTGGCGGGTGAGCGTCACCTGGGCGAGGTTACGCTCTGCCAGTGCCTGTGCACGCTGCGCCCGCAGTTCCATCAGCGTCGCTTCCACCTCACGGATCTGGTTCTCAGCCTGTTCAGGGTCGATTACCCCAAGCAACTGACCTTTTTTCACCTTGTCGCCAATCTCTACCGACAACGTTTTCAACTGGCCGCTGACCTGAGCGCCGACATCAACCTTGCGCAGGGCATCAAGTTTGCCCGTTGCGAGGACGTTTTGCTGCAGTTCGCCCGGGCGAACAATCAGTGTCTGATACTGTGGCACAGGCGCATTAAGCACCTGCCAGAGCCAGTATCCGCCGACCAAAACCACGACCGCCAGCAGCAGAAACAGCGTTCTGCGTTTTCCCTTGAGGTTCATAAATATTCCAAATAAATGTTCTGGCAATTATCAGTATTGATTTTATCTAAACGACTCCTCAACGAAACCCCTGATTCCCGAAATCGTCACAATTTGTTTACGAGATGTTGAATGTTCGCCTGCTGAAATGAAGCTCTTCAACAAGAAGCAGGATCTATCATGTCTTCCATCGTCGATACACCTTTTTCAAACCTGCCGCAGCCTAAATCAGGCTGGCAGCTGTTCAAAAATCTGGCTTTCGGTCAGCTCACACCAGGGCTTGCGTGGAAGAACCCCTCCTATCGACGTAAATTCATGTTACGTTCGCTGGCGTCACCTGTTAGCACTGCGCGCCTGTTAACGAGTCTTGCAAAACAACCGCGGCTGATGCAGATGCTGCATGTACAACCTGGGCTGCCATGCCGGCTGCATCGTCCCTGGTTAACGGTGAACATGGATAGCCAGCACGCACTGGAATCCCTCAACTGGCACTATCAAATGATGAGCCACCAGCTTCCTGCGACGCTGCTTAATGGTTATCTTTCTAAGCAGGGATTCACGCTGCTGACCTTAACCGGCAAAGATGAGCAGCAATTTACCGTTCGTCTGTGCGCTGATGCATTCCTGGATAAAGAGGGAGAAGCCACCCTTGCTTTCTGTGACAGCCAGAACACGGTGCTGGCAGAAATGACCTTTACGTTGTGCCAGTCAGAAGGAAAAGTGACGCTGTTTATCGGCGGTTTGCAGGGTGCAAAAGCACATGTTCCGCACGAGCTTATCCAGGGGGCAACGAAAGCCTGTCATGGCCTGTTCCCGAAACGTATGCTCGTTGAGGCCGCAATGACGCTCGGCACGGCTTTCCCGGTAGAACAGATTGTTGCCGTCAGTAACGCCACCCATATTTATCGCAGCTGGCGTTATCGCAAGAAAAAAGAGGGGAAACTGCTGGCCGATTACGACAGTTTCTGGGTCTCCATTGGTGGTGAAAAACAGGATAACGGTAACTTTAGGCTGCCGCTTGTCATGCCACGTAAACCGATGGAAGAGATCGCGAGCAAAAAACGTTCCGAATATCGCCGCCGCTACGAACTGCTGGATAGCCTGATTCAGCAAGTGAACCAGGCGACCCAACCTTAATCCGCTTTCCCGCGTGCCAGCCACAGCACGCGGGAGAACATCTTGCGCAGCAACGTCGGTACCGACTCCACGCCCCGCTTCCCCGCTTCCGTCGCCACTTCAATGGCCAAATCCGGTTTTGAAGAACGATGAATGGCTTTGGCAATCACGCGCCGCATGTTCATCGGGACATCGACCGGCACCATCGCAATTCTGTGGAAGACGTCGTCAAACCCCTGACGATACATAAAATGCTCCATGTCCATCGCGGGCAGCATGGTTAAATGGTCACGCTCTTCTTCTCGCTCATCATTCAGCAGGCTACGCACGGTTGAGGCATATTTTTTACCCGCTTCGTCGCCGTCGACCAGGACATGCCACTCGATCCCCATCCGGCGGGCAAATTTTATCAACGGTTTTAATCCCGACTGGGCAAATTCGATCACCTTAATGCCTTCGGCATCAAAATGGTGGCCGCACTGGCGCGCCAGTTCGTTGATGACCCAGGTTTCCGTTTCCCCCTCAACCAACAGCCAACAGCGGGCAAAAAGCGACGATGCTCGATTAAAGCGAATATGAAACGCGATACGACGCCCATCTTCCGCGTTCAGACCGCCAGGCCCGAGCCGGTAAGCAGAAACACGCGAAGATTCACGCACCAGACGGCAGACGTGTTCAACCGGCGTCAACGATAATAACTCCCCGGAATTGGTGGTGGTAATGCGCTGGAGCGGCAGCAGATTCAGCAGATGCCATGCCACGGAAAGCATAATGGGATGCAGACGGGTCTCAGGATCCTCCACCAGTAGCAGCGGCCGGGCGTCCCGGTCAAGACGAACGGTTCCTTTGGCCTGCAGAAGAGTCGAAAACAGCCCCAGCAAAATCACCCGATGGGTACGGCCTCCAGGCCGGTCGATCATCCGGTTAATGATATCGAGGTAACGCCAGCTTCGTTGCTCATCATGAGAACGTCGGCGCATCAGACGATGGCGCGACTCCGACGTTCCCTGTTCGGAAAAATAGTGCTCGAGAAGTTGCACCATCGCGGACAATCCCTGTCGGATTTGACCATCGGTCAGATTCTGCGGACGCGAAACCAGCTCTCTGGCCAGGAAATCCAGCTCCCGGGCCGTGACTTCCACTTCCGGCATATGCGGTACGGTACCGTTACGGATACGCCGCATAAAGCGTGCATCACGCAAGCGTAGTACCGGCGTCAGGCGGGTCAGGTGGCGCGCCAGATCGTCGATATTATCCAGGGGGATCGGGTTGGCTTTCTCATCAAGAAAATCGCGCAGGGTGAGTACCCCCTCGTTTTCCGACATCTCGCCTTCGAGCCGATAGAAAATGCGATGGAAATCGTCATCACATGGCACCCAGCAAGGCGACAACGGGCGGAAGCGACGCACGCGATGACGTCCTGGCTCGGATTCCCGGAACGTCAGAATAATATGCAAATGCTTCTCACGGCCCGTGATGTCACCCGGGGGGAACCAGAAATCGTCGTGGACGAAGTGATACAAATCATCTTCGGGCGAAAGCAGCAACGTCAGCGCATCCAGCAGGCTGGACTTACCCCAGGCGTTCTCACCGATCAGGACGTTGTTCTGCTCCAGATGCAGCGACAGGCGGTTAATCCCGCGAAACCCGACAATTTCCACACGTTCGAGAAGCATAAATCCCCCGCGAAATGACCACTTTTTCCTTTAAGTTATCAGCAGTATAGCGGGAGGCGTTCTGTCACGACAGCATAACATTCGTCCTTGCGAGAATTGGTCTATGCTCTATTTACCGTTTATTTGAACAAGGATTGACATCACATTGCCTTAAATCAAATTAATCGAATTTATTTAAGTGGCGAAGGGGTGTTGTTGGTTTTTAGAATAACGGCTCTTTGAGTCGTCATCCCTTTATGGCGATATATCCCGTACGCGGGAAAGCGTGCGGAAATTTATTATTGAGGTGGTTATGTTTAGAAAATTGGCAGCAGAATGCTTTGGTACATTCTGGCTGGTATTTGGTGGCTGTGGTAGCGCCGTTCTCGCTGCGGCATTCCCGGAATTAGGCATTGGTTTTGTCGGTGTCGCACTGGCGTTTGGTTTAACCGTATTAACCATGGCCTTTGCCGTAGGGCATATTTCGGGTGGTCATTTTAACCCGGCGGTGACATTGGGCTTATGGGCGGGCGGCCGTTTCCCTGCGAAAGAGGTCATTGGCTACATCGTCGCTCAGGTAGTAGGCGGTATTATTGCGGCAGCAGTGCTTTACGTGATTGCCAGCGGTAAAGCCGGCTTCGACGCTGCAGCCAGCGGTTTTGCCTCTAACGGCTTCGGTGAACACTCACCTGGCGGCTACTCTATGCTGTCTGCCATCGTGATTGAAATTGTGCTGACCGCAGGCTTCCTGCTGGTGATCCACGGCGCAACTGACAAACACGCGCCAGCAGGCTTTGCCCCTATTGCCATTGGTCTCGCACTGACCCTTATCCACCTGATTTCTATTCCAGTCACTAACACCTCCGTCAACCCGGCACGCAGTACCGCAGTTGCCATTTTCCAGGGCGGTTGGGCGCTTGAACAGTTGTGGCTGTTCTGGGTCATGCCAATCATCGGCGGTATTCTGGGCGGCGTGCTGTATCGCACCCTGCTGGAAAAACGCGATTAATGATTTCTCCCTCTCCCGTGGGAGAGGGTTGGGGTGAGGGCATCAGGCCGCACAACCCCACATACACTCAAGCCGGGTAAGGCGCAGTCGCCACCCGGCTTTCTTTTTGCCGCTTTACTGAACAGCCTTTATTGGGTAGTGTCACTGGCGCTTAACAGATACTCAAAAGGACCAGCTGTTCATGTTTTCAGGACTCCTCATCATTTTGCTGCCCCTGATTGTGGGCTACCTTATCCCGTTGCATCGAGAATCTGCATTACGGCTTATCAACCGTTTTCTCAGCTGGATTGTTTACGTCATTCTTTTCTTTATGGGGATAAGCCTGGCATTCCTGGATAATCTGGCCAGCAATCTGCTGGCGATCCTGCATTATTCTGCCGTGACTGTTGTGGTTATTTTGCTCTGTAATATCGCCGCATTATTCTGGCTTGAACGCACTGTTCCGTGGAAAAATCACCATCATCAGGAAAAACTCCCTTCCCGAATTGCAATGGCGCTGGAATCATTAAAACTGTGCGGCGTCGTGGTACTTGGTTTTGTACTTGGACTCAGCGGATGGGCATTTTTACAACACGCAACGGAAGCCAGCGAATATACCCTGATATTCCTGCTGTTCCTGATCGGTATTCAGCTACGAAATAATGGTATGACCCTGAAGCAGATTGTCCTTAATCGTCGGGGAATGATGGTCGCGGTGATCGTTATCGCCAGTTCTCTGGTCGCAGGAGTTATTAACGCCTTTATTCTCGGCCTGCCGCTCAAAACCGGTCTGGCAATGGCATCAGGATTCGGCTGGTATTCCCTCTCCGGGATTCTGCTGACCGAATCGTTCGGCCCGGTGATTGGTAGCGCCGCCTTCTTTAACGACCTGGCACGAGAATTAATTGCCATTATGCTGATCCCGGGTCTGGTGCGTCGCAGTCGCTCTACTGCGTTGGGCCTGTGTGGTGCTACGTCAATGGACTTTACCTTACCGGTCCTCCAGCGTTCGGGCGGGCTGGAAATGGTGCCTGCGGCCATCGTACACGGTTTTATTCTGAGTCTGCTGGTTCCCGTTCTGATGGCATTGTTCTCTGCCTGATACCTCTAAGGCGGTAGAATCTCTGCCGCCAAAATTGCGCTAAATCAATATCCCTCTATTTTGTAGAAAAAAGCCCTTTTCACCACTCCACCACAGGCATAATCTCAAACATGTATATTAAATATAACTTTAACAGGTGTGATTATGTTTTGTGTGCAATGTGAACAAACCATCCGTACTCCGGCAGGTAATGGCTGCTCTTACGCGCAAGGTATGTGCGGCAAAACCGCAGAAACATCAGACCTGCAGGACCTGCTGATTGCTACCCTGCAAGGCCTCTCCGCATGGGCATTCAAAGCCCGCGAATATGGCATTGTCGACCACTATGTAGATAGCTTCGCCCCGCGCGCATTTTTCTCGACGCTGACTAACGTCAACTTTGATTCACCTCGCATCGTCGGGTATGCCCGTGAAGCCATCGCTCTGCGAGAAGCGCTGAAAGCACAGTGTCTGAAGGTTGATGCTAACGCTCGTGTTGAAAACCCCATGTCAGAACTTCAACTGGTGAGTGATGACCTGGGCGACCTGCAGCGTCAGGCAGCAGAGTTCACCCCAAATAAAGACAAAGCGGCGATTGGCGAGAATATCCTTGGCTTGCGTCTGCTATGCCTGTACGGTCTGAAAGGCGCCGCGGCCTATATGGAGCACGCACATGTGCTCGGTCAATACGACAACGACATCTACGCCCAGTACCACAACATCATGGCGTGGCTAGGCACCTGGCCTGCAGATATGAACGCGCTGCTTGAGTGCTCGATGGAAATCGGCCAGATGAACTTCAAAGTGATGAGCATTCTCGACGCCGGTGAAACCAGCACCTATGGTCACCCAACGCCCACCCAGGTCAATGTCAAAGCAACCGAAGGCAAATGTATTCTGATTTCCGGTCATGACCTGAAAGATCTTTATAACCTCCTGAAGCAAACCGAAGGTACGGGTGTTAACGTCTATACCCACGGTGAAATGCTGCCGGCTCACGGGTATCCAGAGCTGCGTAAATTCAAACATCTGATCGGTAACTACGGCAGCGGCTGGCAGAACCAGCAGGTGGAGTTTGCCCGCTTCCCGGGCCCAATCGTGATGACCTCTAACTGCATCATCGACCCGACCGTAGGCGCGTATGATGACCGTATCTGGACCCGCAGCATCGTCGGCTGGCCGGGTGTAAGCCACCTTGAGGGCGATGACTTTGGTCCGGTCATCAAGCAAGCGCAGCAGATGGCGGGTTTCCCGTACAGTGAAATTCCGCACCTTATTACCGTCGGTTTTGGCCGTGAAACACTGCTCGGGGCCGCAGATACACTGATTGATCTCGTCAGCCGTGAAAAACTGCGCCACATCTTCCTCGTCGGTGGCTGTGACGGCGCGCGCGGCGAACGTAACTACTTCACTGATTTCGCCACCCGCGTGCCGGAAGACTGCCTGATCCTGACGCTGGCCTGCGGTAAATACCGCTTCAATAAACTGGACTTCGGTAACATCGAAGGTCTGCCGCGCCTGGTGGATGCTGGTCAATGTAATGATGCCTACTCTGCAATCATCCTGGCGGTCACACTGGCGGAAAAACTGGGCTGCAGCGTGAATGATCTTCCGCTGTCGCTGGTGCTCTCCTGGTTTGAGCAGAAAGCGATCGTCATCCTGCTGACCTTGCTCTCTCTCGGCGTGACGAACATCGTCACCGGCCCCACTGCGCCGGGCTTCCTGACGCCGGATCTGCTGGCCGTGCTGAATGAAAAATTCGGTCTGCGTTCGGTGACGAATGTTGAAGACGATATGAAGCAACTGTTGAGCGCGTAAGGAGTTATTCATGACCATGCCAACCTCACAATGTCCGTGGCGGATGCAGGTTCATCACATCCATCAGGAGACGCCGGATGTGTGGACACTGTCACTGCTGTGCCATGACTACTATCCGTACCGTGCAGGGCAGTATGCGCTGGTCAGTGTCCGCAACACGGCGGACACCCTGCGCGCCTACACAATCTCCTCGACGCCGGGCGTGAGTGAGTACATTACGCTCACCATCCGTCGTATTGATGATGGTGCTGGCTCGCAATGGCTGACCCGGGACGTGAAACGCGGGGATTATATCTGGCTCTCTGACGCGCAGGGTGATTTCACCTGTGACGACAAAGCCGAAGATAAATTCCTGCTGCTGGCAGCGGGTTGTGGCGTAACACCGATTATGTCGATGCGTCGCTGGCTGGCGAAGAACCGCCCGCAGGCTGATGTGCAGGTGATCTTCAGCGTGCGTTCTCCGGAAGATGTTATTTTTGCCGAAGAATGGCGCGACTATCCGGTCACACTGGTGGCGGAACATAACGCAACCCAGGGTTTTGTGCCCGGTCGTCTGAGCCGCGAGCTGCTGCAAAGTGTGCCTGATATCGCGAATCGTACCGTGATGACCTGCGGCCCGGCGCCGTATATGGATATCGTGGAAGAGGAAGTGAAGACCCTGGGTGTGACCCGCTTTTTCAAAGAGCAGTTCTTTACCCCCGTGGCAGAAGCGGCAACCAGCGGGATTAAATTCAGCAAACTGCAACCTGCACAGACTTTCTTTGGCCGTGTGGGCACGACACTGCTGGAGGCGCTGGAAAGCAATAAAATCCCCGTGGTGGCGGCCTGTCGTGCAGGTGTGTGCGGTTGCTGCAAAACCAAAGTGGTGGATGGCAACTACACGGTTACCAGCACCATGACGCTGACCGACGCGGAAATTGCAGAAGGTTACGTGTTGGCCTGCTCGTGTCATCCGCAGGGTGATCTCGTCCTCGCATAAACGTTAAACGTTCGATCACAGGCCCGGTAAGCGCTAGCGCCACCGGGCTTTTGTTATCCTCACCGCCATGCGGGAGCTTTCCCTACCGCAAACCGCCCTGCCCCTAAAAACGCGACTGCCAGCGAGCCGATAAAGAAATACACCAGGCTTTCAATTCCCCATGCTCCGACAGCATCAAGGGTGAACGTTTCACCAATGCCCACCATTAACCACGCCACAATCATCGTAAATGCCAGCACCAGCGCGGCCGGGCGCGTAAAGAGCCCAATGATAATCAAGATCGGTGCCACTACTTCGCCAACCAACACGCCATAGGCGATAAACCCCGGCAACCCTTTTTCCACCAGCATGCCGCTGATGAATCCCACGCCACCAAACAGCTTATGCAAACCGTGAAACAGCATTAGCCCACCGACGGCAAGTCGTAACAAGAGTTTGCCAGCATCGTCGTACGATAGCTTTTCATTAACAGCAATTAACAATGATTTAACCATTTGAAATGATTCCTGTTTTCACTGAGGTATAACCAGATTATGCCGAATAATTGCGCATGAACAGCACCTTTTAATTGGGGGGATGCGGCGGGCAATACGGAGACTTTCTTCTAAGCTTGTAAGCGATATCACTAAAAGGAGATGGACAACCATGAAACAAACTGTGGCTGCATACATAGCGAAAACCCTGGAACAAGCAGGCGTAAAACGTATCTGGGGTGTCACCGGCGATTCACTTAACGGACTGAGCGACAGTCTCAACAAGATGAAAACCATTGAATGGATGCCGACCCGTCATGAGGAGGTCGCCGCCTTTGCCGCCGGTGCCGAAGCCCAGCTCACGGGTGAACTGGCCGTCTGCGCCGGGTCATGCGGGCCAGGAAACCTGCATTTAATCAACGGTCTGTTCGATTGCCACCGCAACCATGTGCCCGTTCTGGCGATTGCCGCTCATATTCCATCGACAGAAATCGGCAGTGGCTATTTTCAGGAGACGCATCCTCAGGAGCTGTTCCGTGAATGTAGCCACTATTGCGAGCTCGTTTCAACACCCGAGCAGATCCCGCAGGTTCTGGCGATCGCCATGCGCAAAGCCGTGCTAAACCGCGGTGTTTCCGTGGTCGTGTTACCTGGTGACGTCGCGCTCAAGGCCGCACCAGAAACCGCCAGCAGCCACTGGTATCATGCGCCTCAGCCAGTGGTGACGCCAGCCGAAGAAGAGCTGAAAAAACTGGCGCAACTGCTGCGCTATTCCAGCAATATCGCCCTGATGTGCGGCAGCGGCTGCGCAGGTGCGCATAAAGAATTACTTGAGTTCGCCGGTAAGCTCAAAGCGCCGATCGTCCACGCCCTGCGCGGCAAAGAGCATGTTGAGTACGATAACCCCTACGACGTGGGTATGACCGGCTTGATCGGTTTTTCCAGCGGCTTCCACACGATGATGAATGCCGATACTCTCATTTTGCTCGGCACGCAGTTCCCTTATCGTCCGTTCTACCCGACGGACGCTAAAATCATTCAGATTGATATCAACCCCGCCAGTATCGGCGCGCACAGCAAGGTCGATATGGCGCTGGTGGGCGATATCAAATCCACCCTTGCCGCCCTGTTGCCGCTGCTGGAAGAGAAAACCGATCGCTCATTCCTTGATAAAGCGCTGAGCGATTATCGCGATGCCCGCAAAGGGCTGGACGACCTCGCCAAACCGAGCGACAAAGCCATTCACCCGCAGTATCTGGCGCAGCAGATCAGCCATTTTGCTGACGATGACGCCATCTTTACCTGCGACGTGGGCACCCCAACCGTGTGGGCAGCACGCTATCTGAAAATGAACGGTAAACGTCGCCTGCTCGGCTCGTTCAACCACGGTTCGATGGCCAACGCCATGCCGCAGGCGCTGGGGGCGAAAGCCACGGCACCGGAACGTCAGGTCGTGGCGATGTGCGGCGATGGCGGGTTCAGCATGCTGATGGGTGATTTCCTGTCGGTGGTGCAGATGAAGCTCCCGCTTAAAATCGTGGTTTTCAACAACAGCGTGCTGGGCTTTGTGGCGATGGAGATGAAGGCCGGCGGCTACCTGACGGACGGCACTGAGCTGCACGACACCAACTTCGCGCGCATCGCCGAGGCTTGTGGCATCACCGGTATTCGCGTGGAAAAAGCGTCAGAGGTGGATGAAGCCCTGCAACGCGCCTTTTCCATTGACGGTCCGGTACTGGTGGACGTAGTGGTCGCCAAAGAAGAGCTGGCGATCCCACCGCAAATCAAACTGGAACAGGCCAAAGGCTTTAGCCTCTACATGCTGCGCGCCATCATCAGCGGCCGTGGTGATGAGGTGATCGAACTGGCAAAAACAAACTGGCTCAGGTAAAACATCTGGCATCGCCTTTTAAATATAAGGACATGCCATGATTGATTTACGCAGTGATACCGTAACCCGTCCGAGCCGCGCCATGCTCGAAGAGATGATGGCCGCTCCGGTCGGGGACGACGTCTATGGTGACGATCCGACGGTTAATGAGCTTCAGCGCTATGCCGCAGAGCTCAGCGGGAAAGAGGCCGCTCTGTTCCTGCCAACCGGCACTCAGGCCAACCTGGTGGCGCTGCTGAGCCACTGCGAGCGCGGCGAAGAGTACATTGTCGGCCAGGGCGCGCATAACTATCTGTATGAAGCAGGCGGTGCGGCGGTGCTCGGCAGCATTCAGCCACAACCGATTGACGCAGCGCCTGACGGCACCCTCCCGCTTGATAAGGTCGCTGCGAAAATCAAAGCTGACGATATTCACTTTGCGCGCACAAAACTGCTCAGTCTGGAAAACACCCATAACGGTAAAGTTTTGCCGCGCGAGTATCTGAAGGCGGCGTGGGAATTTACCCGTGAGCGCAAACTGGGGCTGCACGTGGATGGCGCACGCATCTTTAACGCCGTGGTGGCGTACGGTTGCGAGCTAAAAGAGATCACGCAATATTGCGATTCGTTCACCATTTGCCTCTCTAAAGGGTTGGGTACGCCCGTGGGTTCCCTGCTGGTCGGTAATGCGGACTACATTAAACGTGCCAACCGCTGGCGTAAAATGACCGGCGGCGGGATGCGTCAGGCGGGTATTCTGGCGGCGGCCGGGCTGTATGCCCTGAAAAACAACGTGGCACGTCTGAAAGACGATCATGACAATGCCGCATGGATGGCGGCGCAGCTGCGCGAAATAGGTGCCGATGTAATGCGCCACGATACCAACATGCTGTTCGTTCGCGTGGGTGAAGAACACGCTGCCGCGCTGGGTGAATTTATGAAAGCCCGTGGCGTGCTGATCAATGCCTCACCTGTCGTGCGCCTGGTCATGCATCTCGATGTTAATCGTGAACAGCTGTCAGAAGTGGTGAAACACTGGCAGGCGTTTTTACAGCGTTAAGGAGCCTCACGTGCCGCAACGAATTCTGGTGCTTGGCGCCAGCGGGTATATCGGTCAGCACCTCACCGCGGCGTTAAGCCAGCAGGGGCATCAGGTGCTGGCAGCGGCACGGAACACCGAACGTCTGCAAAAACTCAATTGGCCTGGCGTCACCTGCCATAACGTTGACCTCAACTGGCCGAAGGAACTTCCCGCGCTGCTGGAAGGGGTCGACACACTTTACTACCTGGTGCACAGCATGGGCGAAGGCGGCGATTTTATCGCCCACGAGCGTCAGGTGGCGATGAACGTCCGCGATGCCTTGCTGCAAACGCCGGTGAAACAGGTGATTTTTTTAAGCTCACTCCAGGCTCCCGAACATGAGCAATCCGATCATCTGCGAGCCCGCCAGCTGACGGCTGAAACCCTGCGCGGCGCAACTATTCCTGTTACCGAACTGCGCGCCGGAATTATCGTCGGTGCAGGCTCTGCTGCCTTCGAAGTGATGCGCGATATGGTCTACAACCTGCCAGTCCTCACGCCGCCGCGCTGGGTCCGTTCGCGCACCACGCCGATTGCGCTGGAGAATTTACTGCATTACCTGGTGGCCCTGCTGGATCACCCTGCCGGGCAACACCGCGTGCTGGAGGCGGCAGGCCCGGAAGTGCTGAGTTATCAGGAGCAGTTCGAGCATTTCATGCGCGTCAGCGGCCGTAAACGCTGGCTGATCCCTGTTCCCTTCCCGACTCGCTGGATTTCGGTGTGGTTTTTGAATGTGATCACCTCTGTGCCGCCGACGACCGCCAAAGCGCTGATCCAGGGGCTGAAACATGATTTACTGGCGGACGATCGGGAGTTGCGCGCCCTCATTCCCCAGAAGCTGATCCACTTTGATGATGCCGTACACAATACGCTGAAAGAAGAAGAGCAACTGGTGAACTCCAGCGACTGGGGTTACGACGCCCAGGCGTTTGCCCGCTGGCGACCGGAGTATGGTTACTACCCGAAACAGGCTGGCTGCACCGTAAAAACGCAGGCAAGCCTGGCGGCGCTGTGGGACGTGGTGAACCAGATTGGCGGCAAAGAACGTTATTTCTTCGGCAATATTCTCTGGCAAACACGTGGAGCAATGGATCTGCTGGTAGGGCACAGGCTGGCAAAAGGTCGCCCGGCGCGCCCGTATCTTGAGGTGGGCGATACAGTAGACAGCTGGAAGGTGATTATCGTTGAGCCAGAAAAACAGCTGGCACTGCTGTTCGGTATGAAAGCCCCGGGGCTGGGCCGACTCTGCTTTACACTGAAAGACAAAGGCGACCATCGTGAACTGGACGTCCGCGCCTGGTGGCATCCGCACGGGATGCCGGGTCTGTTCTACTGGTTGTTCATGATCCCCGCACATCTGTTTATCTTCCGGGGAATGGCGAAACGGATTGCGCAACTGGCAGAACTGAAGACGGAAAAGATCTAAATAAAACTCTCTTTCTTTCACCTTTCCCATTGCAACCCGCCGTAATTCACGAAAGAATGCGCACGAAATTCTTTTTCAACACAGTGGATTGATATGAAGGTACTGGTTACCGGGGCGACCAGCGGCTTAGGCCGAAATGCGGTCGAATTTCTTCGCAACAAAGGCATCAGCGTCAGGGCTACCGGTCGCAACGAAGCGATGGGAAAACTGCTGCAAAAAATGGGCGCAGAGTTTGTCCATGCTGACCTGACGGAGCTGGTCTCCTCTCAGGCGAAAGTGATGCTCGCCGGTATCGACACGCTGTGGCACTGCTCCAGTTTCACCTCTCCGTGGGGAACCCAGGAAGCCTTTGACCTCGCTAACGTGCGGGCAACCCGCCGTCTGGGCGAATGGGCCGTTGCCTGGGGCGTGCGTAACTTTATCCATATCTCCTCCCCGTCACTCTATTTCGACTATCACCACCATCGTGACGTGCAGGAAGATTTCCGCCCGGCACGTTTTGCCTGTGAGTTTGCCCGCAGCAAGGCAGCCAGCGAAGAGGTGATTGACCTGCTGGCGCAGTCAAACCCGCATACCCGTTTTACAGTACTGCGTCCGCAGAGCCTGTTCGGGCCGCACGACAAAGTGTTCATTCCGCGTCTGGCACAGATGATGCACCATTACGGTAGCGTGCTGTTGCCACGTGGCGGCGATGCGCTGGTGGATATGACCTACTACGAAAATGCAGTCCACGCCATGTGGCTGGCAAGTCAGCCGGACTGCGATACGCTCATTTCTGGCCGGGCATACAACATCACTAACGGCGAGCCGTGCTCGTTACGCAGTATTGTGCAGCGACTGATTGATGAACTGCAGATCAACTGCCGTATTCGTTCAGTGCCCTACCCAATGCTGGATATGATTGCCCGCAGCATGGAGCGTTTTGGCAGTAAATCGGCAAAAGAACCTGCGCTGACGCACTATGGAGTATCAAAGCTCAACTTTGATTTCACGCTGGATATTACCCGCGCAGAGAACGAGCTGGGGTATAAACCGATCGTGACGCTGGATGAAGGGATTGTGCGCACGGCGGCGTGGTTGCGGGATCACGGGAAGCTTCATCGTTAGCCTTTTTGCCCGGTGGCGGCTTCGCCTTACCGGGCCTACAACAGCACAGTGCAAGTGCAAACACGAAAACGGCAACCTCTCGGTTGCCGTTTGCTTTTACAGTGCCGTCCAGGCGTCAGACCATGCCAGACCTGCACCGGGTTCATAGTACGCCGGAGCCGTGTTACACCAGCCGCTGTACGGGAACGGTTTGCACTGGAACAGTTTACCGTGGTTGTTCACGATATCACCTGCTTTGTACTTACTGTTCGCACTCCACGCGGCGTAAGAGCCGGATGTCCCTTCGTCCTGAGACGGAACCGCTTTCGCCTTCACGTTCAGCAGATAAGAGGTTGTACTGCTCAGTTCACCGTCGCTAACAGTGAGGCTGATTTCAATCTGCTGAGTCGTCGCCGCTTCTGGTGCTCTGAAAGTCACAACCGCTTTATCCTGACCCGTCACAGTCTGGCCATCCTGAGAACGCCAGGTGTAAGTCAGCTGGTTACCATCAGCATCCGTCGAACCTTCGGCGCTCAGTGAAACCTGCGCACCGGCGTCAACCGCACCAATTGGGCCGGCAATATGCGCGACCGGTGCGTGATTCACAGCCGCCGGTTCTGCCGGTGTTTCATCCGGAACAGGTGTTGGTGCCGGAGTCGGGGTTTCATCAGGCGTGGTGGCAGAGCCTTCGTCGTTAACGATGTTCACTTTAAAGAACTTCTGCACGCACTTGCTGTAGTCGCCCTCTTTGAACGCACTGAACGGTGTCTGGTAACCTACCAGTTGACACGAGTAGGTTTCGCCGCTCGGCGTATCCGCACTCCATCCCCAGTCCTGCTCCCAGTAAATCTTCAGCGCGCCTGCGCCACCTTCATCGAACTGCTTCATGTTGGCGCAACCCAGCACTTCATTCGCCGGAACGGGCACTTTCAGGTAGTTAGCAAACTCTTTGTAATACTTGATACGGTTCTGGGATTGCGCAATTTCAGTCGGGCCGCCGCATTCGACACCTCCGTTAATGATCTGCGTGGTCACGCCGAAGCCCGGCACCAGACCGTTGGCTTTATCGTGATCATTCGGCTGCCATGTGCCGTCGATAACCTGCAGCATGCTGGGTTTTGGTGGCTGTGGATAGGCGAAGAAGAAGATTGCACTCGCCAGGTTCAGCCAGGTATCTGCCACCAGCTCAGGTTTATCGAGCAGCGTACGCACGTCACCGTACATCGCTTCAGAGAACGGGCCATAGTTGTAGTTGTAAGACAACTGTTTCGCGCCGCGACCGAAGTAGCTCAGGAAATCGCCGTCTTTATCTTTACCGCACGGCCAGGTCTGCCCCTGCCAGACATCCGGGTTACATTCGCCGTTATAGCCCCCCTTCTGCCCTTCGCTCCAGCCCATTTCACGTACGTGAACCAGTGCCTGACGCCATTCGGCTTCCGGACGCCAGCTTTCATGGCCGCCAGTCTCCTGAGCGAAATGAGCAAACATGGTAGCCAGTTCTTTGCGGCAGATGGCGTCGCTGTCACGACCATCCTTATAGGTCTTACACAGCGCCGGGAATTTACCGACCGCTTTCAGGAAGTTGCTATAGGTGTACGCCTGCGCACGCAGCGGGAAGAGATATTCCCAGTCGCTGGCCTTAACAATGCCTTCAACGCGCTTCACGTTTTCCGGGTTCGCTGCACGGCCTGGCTCAATCAGTTCGACCTGCGCATTGTCCAGCGTCTGAATGGTCTCCTTCACCGAGGCCATCAGCGGGAAGCTGGTCAGCTCTTTTTCTTTCTTCGCCAGATCACTGGCTTTCATGGTGTATGGCTCACTGGTGGTCGCTTGCAGCGAGGCAGCCTGTGCCATAAAGGGGGCTACGCATGCTCCGGCAACGAGTACACTCAGTAACGTCCTTTTGTTCATTTCAGATTCCTGTTAATTGAAGTTAAAATTAAAATCCCGATTTATGTATTAATCCATTAATACATAAACCACAGACAGCTGTATTTCTTTTCGAAGAACACCCTCAGGAATTCTTCAAAAAATAAAAAGCATTAATATTGCGCAGCTAATTTTAATTGCTGATATTTTTTCCAGACTTTATGGGCATAGATCATACGCTGCGGATAATTCTCTTTTTTTAAACCCGCGTTATATGCACCGACAGCTTCCCAGTTATAGCCATAGACCTTAATCATTCCTGACAGAATGGAAGCACCGACCATGATGGAGGTACAGGGTTCAGCCATCAGGCGGTGTTCATCAATACCTCTGGTCTCCAGTTCTGTAAAATGTGAGCTGTTAATTTGCATCAACCCGACATCACGCGTGCCATCATGATTTTGTCCCACCGCATACGGGTTCATACCGGATTCAACATTAGCTATGGCATACAATAAATACGGGTCAACATGATAATAATGCGCCGCTTTATCCCAACAGTTTGCCAGTGCACTTTGGCTTATTATTAATAACAACAAAATGACCTTTTTCATTTTTACCTGCTGACAGTTTCAGTTATTTCTCCTTACCAACATCCTGTAAAATGAATATTGCATCACTCCCCCCTTCGTGAGGGGGAGTGATTATCGGGTTAGATTATTTGCAATCGGCTGATACGCCTTCTTTCACCCATACGTCGCTATTAGCCGGGTTATCACCACGGGTCCACCATTTGGCACGGTAAACGTTACCCTGGTAGGTAGTGGTTTCACCGCCGTTGTAGACCAGGTCAGAACGCCAGTTCATCTTCACGTTGCTCACCAGTTCCCAGGCATCCACACCGAAGCCAGGTTTGTTACCTTGCGTCCAGTATTTCGCTTTCCACACCAGATGATCGGCACTTACGGTATCGCCATTGTTGTAGATTTTGCTGGCATCCCACGCGGCATATTTGCTGGCATTCGCATCCACAGGTGCGTCACAGCTACCGTTTGCAGTACCTTCCTCGGCTGGAGGCGTTACTTCATCAGTTGGAGGGGTGACCTCAGCCGGTTTCGGATCCACCGTGACCTGCACGTTAGACTGCACGCTGGTTTTACCATCGCCCACCACCACGCTCAGGGTGTAGGTAGACGTTGAGGTCACGTCTGGCGCTGTGATACTCACGTTCGCCGTATCCGTGCCGGTTGCGTGCATATCCGCTGGAACGCTCCAGGTGTAGGTCAGAGCATCGCCGTCTGGATCCACGGCCTGCGCATGCAGAGCATAGGTCTCGCCTGCCTGTAGCGTCACCGCTTCCATTGGGTTCACGACCGGAGCCTGGTTAGCTTTTGGCGCTTTGTTCACCACCTGCACATCGATCGCGTTGCTCAGGCCTTTAGCGTCCGTCACTGTCAGGCGGAACGCCATGGTCTGGTCAGTGGTGACAGCAGCAACGTTAAAGGTCGCTTTCGCTTTGGTGCTGTTGGTAAGGGCGACAGACGGACCAGAGATCTGAGTCCATTTGTAGGTAATCGCATCGCCATCCGGATCGCTGGAAGCAGAACCATCGAGCGTGACGGTTGCCGGACCAGAGACATTCTGATCAACTGATGACGCGATTGGCGCGTGGTTAGTGACCACCGGATCAACCGGCGTAGAGCCACTACCCAGTAGGCTTTCGTTCATCGCGTTCAGAATATCGCCGTTATCAGAGTCAATAGACCATGCGAACAGCCCACCCAGGTTTTTCGACAGCACGTATTTACCCTTCGCAGTGGTAGAACGCGCATCTTCATAAGAGATCAGATCGCCAGTAGATTTGTTGAAGACATAAGGTGCTTCTGCGTCCGCATCATAGCCGTACTCCCAACCAGGCTTGCCTTTGTATTCGTTGACGATCTGACGATAGTCAACCACACCCGGTTCCCAGGTGCCTTTCACCATGCCCGTTGCGGTACCGGTGAATGGGTTATCACTCGTGTAGCCATGCACACCGGTCCAGCCACGGCCATACATCCCCGCACCCACGACGATCTTGCCAGGTTGTACGCCCTGCTGAAGCAGCGCATTAACACCATTCTCCGTGGTGTAGTTGGTGTCTGGTCGCCATGCTGGCGCACGCAGCGCAGCCTGGTGTCCCAGTTCGGTGTTGCTCCAGCCGCCGTAGAAGTCATAGCTCATCAGGAAGATGTGGTCGAGATACTGCTGAGCCGTGGTGTAATCCACGTCTTCAATCTTATCTTTACCGGCCCCGATGGCGCTGGTCAGCTCATAGGTACGGCCTGTCTGGGCAGACAACTCGTTCAGCATGGTGCGCAGGTCGTGCATCAGCGCGGTATAGGTAGCTTTATCCTGCTGAGGGTTACCTTTGGTTTCCGTCACGCCGCCACCGCCAGGGAATTCCCAGTCGATATCCACACCGTCAAAGAATTTCCAGGTTTGCAGGAAATCTTTAACAGAGGAGACAAAGCGGGCACGGATCGCCGGATCGCCCATGTGGAAGAAGGGATCGGAGAGTGTCCAGCCGCCGATAGATGGCAGCACTTTCAGGTCCGGATGCGCTTTTTTCAGCGCCATCAGCTGACCAAAGTTACCTTTGTACGGGTCGTCCCAGCTGGAGACGCCAGCCTGTGGTTTTTGCAGCGCAGCCCAAGGATCGTGGATTGCCACGGTAAAGTCCGGACGGCCCTTACAGTCGTTCTGAAGTACTCTGAAGCTGTTACCCCCTTCAACCGTTTTCAGGCCATCGTTGATGCCGTCACCGCCGCAGATTGGGATAAAGCCGTAAAGAATGTGGTTAAGGTTGGCAGCAGGGATTTTATCAACAGAGAAATTACGATCGTAAACCCCCCATTCCGGGAAGTAAGCAGCAACCACTTTATCTGTGTGGTTCGCGAAGGTTTTGTTGTTCTCCTTCATCGCGCTGTTCAGCGGCAGCAGATGGCTGCCATCGGTATCAGCAACGATAATCAGCTTGCTGGCACTTTTCGCACAACCGCTGGTGTTACAGACTTCAACCTGTTCCTGATAACGCCCACCTTTTTTCACTTTGAACGTTGCTGAGCCCGTGGCACCCCCTGCACCGCTCCAGACGGTCTGCCCGTCCAGCAGCACTTTGGCTGAAGTTGGCGCATCGCCGCTCCAGACGTTCCACTCAACTTTCACATCCACGCCATCATTATGCACTTTGACCAGATTGTTATAATCCTGAGCGGCTTGATCCACTTCAACCAGGGCGAATTTGTCATTGCCATAGCCGATCGTCGGTGCCCCTGGCGCCGCTGCAAATGCGGAGCTGGTTGCCGCAGCAATAAAGAGCGCCAGATATTTAGGCTTCATAAATTTCATTTTTATTTCCTGATAAATTTATTCGTAACGTTAATCATCCATGTCTTCCTTGAGAACATGGAGTCTTTCGCGTAATGCGTATTTAACCAACCTGAAACCGTGACAAAAAACGTGTTGTTGCGTTGTATTCCTCCATAAAAAGATACAAGCCCAATTTCCGTGTAGCTTATATCTCTCACGATACACTGAGCGCAAAGAGACGTCCTTCTCTTCCTCCGTCAAAAAAATTTATAAAAAAACTTGACCTGAATATTTAAAATGCAAAAGAGAACTGCTGGCTGATAAACACCACTATTCCAGCAAATGAGAGATACGGTCCGAAAGAAATTGTGAGGTTATTTTTATTTAAATGCGTCAAAGCGAAATAACCGGCAATACCGCTTAATGCAGCGATTAATTCAAGCGCAGGTAACGTCTGCCAGCCACACCAGGCTCCTAAGGCCGCCAGCAGCTTAAAATCACCGTATCCCAGACCTTCCCGTCCCGTTGTCAGGCGAAACGCCCAATACAGTAACCAGAGCGACAGATAGCCCTCCACGGCACCGAACAGCGCATCCCGTAAGGGTAACCGGTGATCAAAAGCATGGAGCAGCAGTCCCGCCCAAAGCAGCGGCTGGGTCAGGCAATCCGGCAGCAGCTGGTGTCGCCAGTCGATCATGGCGAGAGGTAGTAAAAACGCGGCCAGCAACCACAGGGAAAACACGATTTGCACGTTCGGCATACACCAGGCGGTGGTACCAAAAAACAGGGCCGAAAAAAGTTCGACCAAAAATATCCGCAATGGTATCGCAGTACCGCAGCAGCTACAGCGGCCGCGTAAAACAAGCCAGCTGACCAGCGGGATATTCTCCCAGGCGGCAAGCGTGTGCTGGCATACCGGGCAGTGCGAGGCCGGGAACAGCAAATTGCCACTGTCTTCCTCTTCCATCACCATGCCAGGCACACGCTCGGCGACGACGCCCAGAAAGCTCCCCACAATGCCGCCCAGAATCGCACTCATCACCGGGAACCCCACCGGGTAAACCTCCCGCATCAGCGCGAAGGTATTCATGCGGTTTTGCTCCAGGTAAGCTGCACCTCTGCCTTCACGTCGCTGAGATGATCGACCGGGGTGAGATTCATTTTTTGCAGCCTGACGCCGGAGGTCTGGTTAATTTCCCGCAGCCAGTTCTTTAATTCATACACGTTTACTCGATTAACGACGAACGATAATGTTTGTCCATCCTGACGCACATCCGTCAGGGGCAGTTTAATTTCCTGCGCGCTATTTTCTACTACTGTGCGCGGATTGTCGGTTTTAACAACCTGAACCAGGAGATGGTTTTTATTTATTTCGTTGCGCATCCAGTTCAGCGTCTCTTTTTGTCTGCTGAGCGTGGTTTTACTATTTTGAATCATATTATCCAGAGGGATAACACCTGCATAATATATAGCGCTCCCCAATATGGCGACGGCACCTATTTTCAGGACGATTTTTTCTCTGGCGCTGTAATGCTGATAACGAGACTTGATCTGGGCGATTCGCGCTTTCATTTATATTTCCCTGTGATCATGGCGGTATAAGGTGCAGACGTAGAAACAGGCTGGAGTGTGAAATCAAAATACTCACCCGCCTGATCCACAAACCTCTGCAAGGCAGTTTGGTTTTGCGAACTGACGCTCAGCGTCAACGTGTTTTGCCGGGCATCGTATTCGAGCAAAGAGATCTCCATTCCTGGTACCGTCTGTCTGGCTTTCTCCAGATCGTCCAGTTGCAGAAATACCCCTTTACTCTGCTTTTTCATGTTTTGACCAAAGTGATATTTGATATTGGTCTGCTGGCGCATGCTGGGGAAATGGTGCTGGTAAACCTGAAGGATCTCTTGTTGAACCTGATTTTCCTGTTGCACCAGCATCCAGGCCATGGCGATCCGCGGGCCCAGTAGCAGGCCAAGAGAGAGCAGGCCCACTGCGGCCATTGCCGCTTTGATGCCCTTCGCGGCTTTACCCGCGCTCGCTTTCGCGCTGAACTGACCATGCAGGAGCGTAAGGCGACAGGTTTGCCACTGCGGCTGGATCAACACTAGTGGATGCTGCCAGGGTTGCACGATATCGACGTCAACCTCGGCAGGCGTTTCACCGTAACAGCACACCTCGCCCTCTCCCGCTTTCTGCAGTAAAAGGGGCAACAGGCCCGGCGCTATTTCGCAGGCGACATGCGGTGATAAACGCAGCCAGTAACCGTCGTCCATGGCGACAAGCGTGCTTCCGCCTGCCGTTGCGGGCAGCAGCCAGGCATCCGGCAGCGCCTGTATGACCGTCAACCCAGCGTCCTGACAGCGGTTTAACCACCCGCGCAGACAATCGGCGTCGATGGCTACGGCGTCCACCTCGGCACCCTTTTTGTTGAGCACCGTCCAGTGAAGGTTGTCCACATCGCCAATCAGCGTCTCTTCCGCCATCCACGAGAACGCCGTCGCCTGCGAGGCGACTTTCTTCGGCAACGTAAAATGGCGGAAAATCATGTTACTCGCGGGCAGCAGCAGACAAACACGGGCGGCCAGAGGATGGTTCACCAGTACGTCCAGGCTATCCGCCACCTCAACCTGTTCGCTGTCGGAGAGACACCACATAATTTTCCCGTCCTCGCGGCTGTCGGGACGAACAAAAAGTACCTGTTTCATAGCGTTCTACTTTTCTTATTCAATCATTCGGTAACGACGTTGCCACGTCACGATCTCGCCAGCCCCATTGTTGACCTGAAGCTGGCTCACCACGCGAAGTGTTAATTCATCGGTATTGCCGGTATAGTTGACCCGGAAATACCGGCTATTGGTTGAGAGGAGCTCAGCCACCTGAGGGAGCTCGTCTCTTAGCTGCGGGAAGGCCTGTTCCAGCGCTTTGCTGAACGCTTCCATATTTTCCCAGCCAGTTTCAGGACGCGACTCAATCAGGCGAAGGGCGTCATCTTCATTCATTTTTCCGGGGAACATCGCGGCCAGTAAGGCCGCCTGCACCGGTTTCAGCGTGTTCACATCCACCTTGCTGGCAGAGTCCGGTAATGCGCATAACAGCTTGCTCACCTTCGGGTATGCCGTTGCCGGAAATGCCGGCAGCAGCGTGATCTCCGCAATCGTGCGCATCATCTGGTTCGCCGGTTGACGGGCAGGCACCACGCCAGCCCAGGCATCGGTCTCGGTACCTTCTTTGGCCGTCGTCGTATCGCCATCGAGATAGTCCACCAGCTGTTGATACACCTCTTCTGCCGCGGAGTGACTCAGGCCACTCTCTGTCAGAAGCTGTTCAACAATCTGCGCTTTACGCGATTTTTCCGGCGTGACAGGCACATTTTGCACCTGGGCAATTTTCTCAGCGGCCAGCAGGTTGTTGACGTTAAAACAGTCCTGCGCGTCTTCTACCTGGCTGACGACCGTATAGTCTTCCCCGCGTGTTTCCAGCGGTTGATGCCAGTCACCCTCAAGGGTGAGGGCTTTACTCTCGCCGCTGGCGTCGGCTTGCAGCCGGTCTTTCACCACCTTTTCCTGCGCCTGCATCGCCCAGCGCAGCTGCTGCTGGCTCACCTGGTAATGCGTTTTTTGCAGGTTGCGGCAAAATTGCTGGCTGATTTTGGCGGCCAGCGCCGACATCATGACCAGCAGGATCAACACCACCAGCAGGGCCACCCCTTTCTGTTTGCGTAATACACTCATGATGTTGCTTCCGGTGCCGCTGGCGGCGCCGGCGCGGCAGCTTCAGGCAGATCGCCCGGAGTCGTAAACACCCAGCGCCAGGTATCACCGTTTTCCATGGTCAGCGTCAGCTCTACGCCGTCCGGCAGATGAGTCGGGTCGCTCCAGCTTTTCTGCCAGCCCTGACGGTAAAAACGCCACTGCAGGGATTTCACCTCGCTGACAATCGGTACTTCATCGGGTTTGACCTCCGCCGGGCTGTCAATCACCGGCCAGACGTCGCGATACAGGCGCCCCTCCTCCAGCCGCCAGCGCACGCGCTCCAGTTGTACCGAGCCACTCACGCCGTTCAGCGTCGTCAGTTCAAGCGAATCACCAACCTGACGAAATCGATCCGGCTCGTTACGCGGGGCGCGCGCCTGAAGCTGGTAGAAATCACGCTCCATCAGGTTCCAGGCCCGCTGAAGCTGATTGAGCTTCAGCGCGCTGGCATCGGTGGCTGAACTGGTACGCATCGCGCCGTCCAGAATTTGCCAGGCCAGGGTGCTGATCACCGCAAAAATGGTCAGCGCAATCATGATCTCCAGCAGGGTAAATCCGCGCTGGCGTCGGGTTTTCTTCACTTGCTCTCTCCCGGCCCAATGATTTGCAGCGAGATAACCGGCTGGCTGTCGTCTCCTTCCGCATAAACGCGTATCGCGTTAGCCCAGCGGTTATCTGCCGTTTTGACGCGCTGTTTGCGCCAGTCCCAGCTGCGTCCGCCCATAAGCTCGGTTCCCCGTTCTTCAGCGTCGGGGAAATCGCTTTTAGTCAGCTGCGCTTCCGCCAGCTGGTTCTCGGCCACCCAGCTCGCCTGCAGCGTGTCGGCCAGGCCGTGGGTGAAACGCATGTTCAGAGACACCGAGTTCATCAGTGCCAGCGCGGCCGTCGAGAAGATGACCAGCGCGACCATCACCTCCAGCAGTGTCATGCCCGTTTGCTTAGCGTTGCCTTTAGTCATCGTTTTCTACCGATACCGGGGCCGCGCCTTGCGACACCACGCGGAAATGGTGCTGTTTGTCGTCGCTTTGCAGCGTCAGCGTGAAGCGGCTGATTTCGCCGTCAGGCAAAAAGAGCACCTGCGGTTCGGATGCCACGGTGGCAGCCAGGCGTTGCGGTGAGAGCGAAACGTGCATCTCTTCCGGAAAATCGCCTTTGGTGGTAATACGACCTGCGGATAACGGTACCCAGTGCCGCTCGCCGTTTTTATCCTCAAGTGTCACCAGCTGATAGTTATCCGTGGTTAGCACCAGCCCGACGATATTTCCGTCCATCACCGCACGGTCTGAACCATAATCAACGAGGGCTTTTAATTGCTGGCCAAATATATCCGCACCGCTGCGCGAAGGTATTGTTGATACCACCATCATGGCGCAACTGGCAAATATCACCAGCGCCAGAATAATTTCCAGCAACGTAAAGCCGCGTTGGTTTTTCATTATTTCTCTTTCTTATCCAGAGACCAGTTCGTAATATCATCGGCGGTATTAGCTTCACCGTCAGGCCCTGCAGAGAAGACATCGACCGCACCGTGTTCCCCTGGGCTCACCAGAATATACTCCCCGCCCCACGGGTCCTGCGGCAGGCGACGAATATAGCCGTCAGCACGGTAGCCGTTCGGGATTGGCGCGATTTCAGGTTTAGTCACCAGCGCCTGCAAACCCTGTTCCGTTGTCGGATAACGGTGGTTATCCAGCTTATACATATCCAGGGAGCCTTCGAGCGCAACAATATCGCTGGTCGCTTTTTGGGTATCGGCCTTTTCTTTATTCCCCATTAAGTTTGGCACCACCATACTCGCTAACACGCCGAGAATAACAATAACCACCATTAATTCGAGCAAAGTAAACCCCGCCTGGCGAGCCAGGTGTTTTCTTTTCATAGCCATGTTTTAACCTACCATATTATTAAGTTGCAGAAGCGGTTGTAATATTGACAGCACGATGAATAAAACAATCGTTGCCATAGATACCACCAGTGCCGGTTCAAATACCGACAGCGTTAACGTAATTCGATGTTGTAATGCCGATTCCTGGTTTTCCGCCGCGCGGTCCATTAAATTGCCTAATTCGCCGCTCTCTTCGCCGGAGGCAATCATATACAGCATGGTCGGCGGGAATAATTTTGCCTGTTCCAGCGCGGCATACAGCGATGCCCCCTGGCGCACGGTATCTGCAGCTTGCTCCAGCACCTGACGGGCATAGAGGTTTTCAATACCGTCCATCGCGATATACATCCCTTCCAGTAACGGCACGCTGCTGGCCTGCAGAATACTCAGGGTACGGATATAACGGGCACTGTTAATGGCGCACACCAGCTTTTTAACTGGCGATCCGTTAACCAGCCAGCGGTTCCACGTGAAACGGTTTTTGGTATGCCTGAGCCAGGCCTTAAAGCCGACGAATCCGCCACCCAGCACGCCGACAATGTAGATGCCGTAGGCCTGCAGGAAATCACTCACCGCAATCAGCGTCCGGGTGGTGATCGGCAGTTGCTGTTTCATATGGGTGAACTGCTCGATCACTTGCGGCACCACCGCCACCAGCAGAATACTGATCACCGCAATGGCCACCACGGTCAACGTGATCGGGTAAACCATCGCCTGCGTCAGCTTGCTTTTCATCTTCTGACGCTGCTCGTTGTACTCGGCCAGTTTCTCCAGCACATCGCCAAGGTGGCCGGTCTTTTCTCCGGCCATCACCAGCGTGCAGTAGAGTTTGTCGAAGGTGCGCGGAAACTGGCTGAAGGCGTCAAAGAGCGTGTGCCCTTCCACCACTTTCTCGCGGATTTCCACCACCATCGCCGCCAGCTTTTTGTCTTCCGTCTGCTTCGAGATCGCTTTCAGCGCGCTCTCCAGCGGCAGCGCGGCGTTGACCAGCGTGGAGAGCTGGCGGGTAAACATCGACAGCACCGGGGTGGAGAGTTTAGTTCCCGTTTTCGCTTTTCCGGTTGATGCTGCTTCCCGGGTCTCGGTGATGCTGACGGGCATCAGCTTTTGCTCGCGCAACATCTGGCGAACCTGCTTCTGCCCTTCGGCCTGCAACGCGCCACGCACGGTTTTGCCCGCGACATCCGTTGCCGTCCAGGCGTAGAAGGCCATTACGCATCTCCTCCACGCTCGGCGGTCACCCGCATCACCTCTTCAAGAGACGTTACGCCGCTGATCACTTTCAACAGCCCGTTTTCACGCAGACTGTAAGCCTGCTTAAAGAGCTGTGTTTCGATGGACATCTCGTCTTTATCTTCATGAATGGCGCGACGCATAGTGCTGTCCACTACCAGGAATTCATGAATACCGGCCCGGCCCTGATAGCCGCTCTGGCGGCAGTGCTCACACCCTACTGCGCGATAGATCGTTTTGGGTGGCGTCTCCATAAAGCTGAACAGCGCCTTTTCATTGTCATCCAGCGGACTGGTGGTGCGGCAGTGGGGGCACAACCGACGCACCAGACGCTGGGCAATGACACCGAGTAACGATGAACCGATTAAAAAGGACTCCAGCCCCATATCCCGCAGACGGGTAATCGCCCCTGCGGCACTGTTGGTGTGCAGCGTAGACATGACCAGGTGACCGGTCAGCGACGCTTGCACCGCAATTTGCGCGGTTTCGCCGTCACGAATTTCCCCGATCATCACCACGTCCGGGTCCTGACGCAAAATTGCGCGCAGCCCGCGGGCAAAGGTCATGTCCACGCGCGGGTTAACCTGCGTCTGCCCCACCCCTTCGAGCTCGTATTCAATCGGATCTTCAACGGTCAGAATATTGCGTTCATGGCCGTTCAACGCCGACAGAATGGCGTAAAGGGTGGTACTTTTACCGGAACCCGTTGGCCCGGTGACCAGGATAATGCCGTGCGGACGGTCAATCAGTCCTTTTAACTTTTCCAGCTCTTCTTCAATCAGCCCCAGCTTGTTGATGTCGGGCTTGAGATTGCTTTTATCGAGCAGACGCATCACCACGCGCTCGCCATACTGAGATGGGATGGTCGACACACGCACATCAATCGCCTTACGACCAATGCGCAGGGAGATACGGCCATCCTGCGGCAAACGCTTCTCGGCGATGTCGAGTTTCGACATGACTTTAATACGTGATACCAGCAGCGGCGCGAGTTTACGCGCAGGCTGCAACACCGGGCGCAGTACGCCGTCGACGCGAAAGCGAATACTCAGTGTGCGCTCAAAAGTTTCGATATGAATATCTGACGCACCATCCTTGACCGCCTCGCCGAGAATGGCGTTGATCAGGCGGATCACCGGCGAGTTTTCGTCGTTATCAAGCAGATCTTCGTTATCCGGGATCTCCTCGGTTAACGCCATCAGATCGATATCCGCATCCATATCGTCCACCAGCTGCTGAGACACACCGCTGCTCTGCTGCCAGATTTTGGCCAGCATCTCATCGAAGGCGTCAGATGTCAGGGTTACCGGAACAAACGCACGCCTCAGCACCCGGTGCACCTCCAGCAGAGCAAACGCCGGGGTGTCATCACGGATATAGACGTCATTGTTGTAAAATAAAACGCCGTTATCTTTCGCGTAGCTACTGCTACACAGAGTTTTACTCAGCTCGTCCACGTTATGCCTCCCTTACTCTTTAAACGGATTGCGGGAGGCAGAGG
This sequence comes from Enterobacter sp. 342, assembly GCF_036663495.1. NCBI lineage: Bacteria > Pseudomonadati > Pseudomonadota > Gammaproteobacteria > Enterobacterales > Enterobacteriaceae > Enterobacter > Enterobacter sp. 342. The sequence goes on along the minus strand of NZ_JAWUEI010000002.1, from coordinate 177,725 downwards.
GCAATGCAGGCAAGATCGCATTATCGGTTGGTTCAACGATGCCGAGTTTTTTCTCTTCCATACGCTGCTGCTGACGGGCGCGGATCTGGTCATATTTCTCTTTCGACGCCGCACTGTAGTTATCGTCGTCACGCAGGACAGTGGTATGGATGAATACCATCAGGTTGCGTTTGGACGTATCCTGCGAGGTGTAGCGGAACAGCTGACCGACCAGCGGGATATCGCCGAGCAGCGGCACTTTGGAAACCGACTGTTTGGTGACGTTTTCCATCAGACCGCCAAGCACCACCGTCTGCCCACTGTGCACCATCACTTCGTTGTTGATAGTACGGGTGTTAAAGGTTGGGCCGAGGCTGGCGTCTTCCGTCGCACTGTTGTCGACGCTGGACACTTCCTGCTCGATCTTCAGATGGATCATGTCGCCGTCGTTAATTTGCGGCACAATCTTCAGCTTGGTACCGACCGTCTTACGCTCAACAGAGTTAAAGACGTTGTCGCCGCTGGTGGTCTGCGAACCGGAAAGTACCGGCACATCCTGACCCACGTTGAACGACGCTTCTTTGTTATCCAGCGTGACCACGCTTGGGGTGGAAAGAATGTCATTTTTGCCATCGGTTGAGAGCGCGGTCATCAGGGCCCCGAAATCACCGTTAAAGAAGCCTGTCGCCAGGCCGGTGAAACTCGCCCCTTTCATGGTGCCATTTTTTATCTGACTGATGGGCAGGCCAGTTGAACCAAACTGCACACCGCCGTGCTTGCCGGTCCACTGCACACCGAGATCCAGTCCGTTACCGTCCTGCACTTCAGCAATGATCGCTTCCACCAGGACCTGTGGACGACGGATGTCAAGCTTGTCGATCACCTTCTCCAGGGAGTTCATCACGTTAGGCTGCGCGGTGATCACCAGTGAGTTGGTTGCCTCATCGGCGGTAATGTTCAGATCGCTGGATGTGGTGGCCGTTTTCGCTTTCGGTGCGCCCGCTTTGTCTTTCAGTTGCTCGCCAATACCGGTAAGCACCGGAACCACTTTCGTGGCACTGGCATACTTGAGATAGAAGACGCGGGTGTTGCCCTCGTTGTTCTGCTCGCGATCCAGTTGATGAATGAGGGAACGGGTACGCATCCGCGCATCTTCCGAACCGCTGATCACCAGACTATTCGTTTCGTCATCCGCCACCACTTTGGTAGCCAGTTGCGGCGCGTTTTGCCCTTTCTGCTCTTCGTTGTTGAGGTTGTTCAACATGTCTGAGAGCGCCTTCGCGGACGCAAAGCGCAGCGGCACAATCTCACGACGCTGAACCCCGTCTTTATCCACACGCTGAACCAGGTCCACCAGGCGGTTCACCACCGAAGCTTTACCGGTTAACAGCAATACGTTGGAGGGTTCGAAATGGACCACGTTGCCGATGCCGGTGGCATCGTTGAGCTGACGCAGCAGCGGGGCCAGTTCACGTACTGGCACATTTTCCATGCGCACGACGCGAGTGATGATCTCATCGCCCTTGCCCGGATTTTTGCTGTCTGCCAGCGGTGCACCGGCGGTGCGGGCAACACTTGAGCGCACCACTTTCACCATGTCGTTATCCATCGGGATCACCGACAGACCGTACAAATCCAGCACGCTCAGGAAGAACTGGTAATACTCATCTTCCGTCAGCACGTTGTAGGTTCTGACCGACACCGTACCCTGAACGGACGGGTCGACGAGAATGGTTTTATTAAGATTGCGGCCAACCGTATCAATAAACTCGCGGATATCGGTGTTTTTAAAGCTCGCGCTAAAGTTGGCTGCAAGCAGCGAACTCGAATATAACGACAATGCGGTCAGCGCCACGCACGCCCAGGGAAATTTCTTCATGTCTGTACACTTGTTAATTGTTAAGAACATTAACCCGAATGTTTTCAAGGCGAGCGTGACGTCTGACGACGACCTCCGCTTCTTTCATTTTCGACCAACTGGCAATAATACTTTTTGCCTTTGCTTCATCGGTCATATCGACAGAGTTCACTTCTACTGCCACATCTCCTTTTTTCAACCCGGAATGGTTGTAGAAGGTGGAAGCATCCCTTGGATTAATGTTATAGCCTTCCAGTCGCCCCTTTTCGATTATTGGCTTTAACACCAGATAATCATCCAGATGCAAATTATCTGCACCTGCATCTTTCGTCGATTGGGTTACCGGGCCGTTATCAACGCCACCCTTAAAATAATCAGGTTTATTTAAAGCCAGTACCTGCGTAGCACCTTCGTAATTAACCACCACATTATCTTTGTTAATTTCCTGAATAAAGGCATCGTTAAATCCGGCCAGTGGTTCACCTTCGCGGTAACTCTTCTGACCACCGGGTGTTTTGATGACAGCGAAGGAAAGCCAGGCATCATCACTGCGTACGATGCCTTCAATCTCCGCAGCCAGAGGGGCTTTTACTGTCGCAGACACGTTATCCTGACGCACGGCAGCGGCGAAAAGTGTGAATGTCTTTTCTTCACGACGATTTGTCCCTGGCTGCACATCAGAATTAGCCAACTTATTCGTAACTTTTTTATAATCTTTAAACGTCAGATACCCTTGCTGACCGCAAAAAATTAACAGTACAAACATAATGCAAGGCGTTATCCACCGAGACAGATATGAGAACCTCATTTTTCATCTGGCCTTTAGCAAAGCGAAAATAAGCAGCATTACGCTGCACTAATATGTGTAGAAAGCGTAATCCCTCGCGATAAATACGACCACTGGCTTTGCCGCTAACTTTCATGAAAAAATATATTGACCGTATAAAATCCAGATGTTAGGTATCGACAGCAGGATATTTTTACCCTGTGTATAAATTGCCTCCCCGGTAGGGTTGTCTTACTTTCTCGTCCTGTTGCTATTCAATCAGAGACGGTAAGTCGTTATGTATCAGAGCCACTTTAATTTTAAAAATCCGCCTTTTCGCAAGATCACCCGTTTATCCGGGGATTTTCTGGTGCCTTATCATCAGGACGTTTTCAACCTGCTGAAAGAGAAAACCCAACTGGCGGGAATTATGGGGCTCTTTTCTGACGATCCCCTGCTGCTGGGCCAGTTCAGCGATGCCCTGAAATCTGTTAACCCTGCCGTTCTTGCCATCAACGCGTTCCCCAAACTGAGTGCCAGTAGCCTGCTGTATAAGCTCAACCCAGGAACGAAAGAGAACAAGAACCGGATTCAGGCAGTAGATGCTGTGTTGCTCCAGTGGCAAGGAGGTAAAACCAGGACGAAAGTGCTGGTGATTACCCACGCCGAAGCCATGAAAGACACCTGCCGGGAGGTGCTGGCACTGTTGCTCACGCGCGCCCAGGAGCTGGAGTTTCGTCTTTCCATCGTGCTGATGGGGGCAGCGGATCAGGAAGCCGTTCTGACACAGCAATCTGTATTGCGGGAATATACACATACCCATCACCCGTTGCGCTCCCTCACCTGCCGGGAATATCTCAACTACGTGCAGGCGCAGTGTGACGAACAGGGTTGCGAGAACTCACCGTTAAGCCCGGCTCGCGTGCGTAAAATGCATGCCCTGACCAAAGGGAATATCAGCAAGCTGAATGAACTGGCGCACCTGGCGATGCTCGCCGCCTGGACCGAGCGTGCAAGCCAGGTCAGCCCGCGTCATTTACGCCTGGCCGCGGGGGAGATCCTGCCCGCGAAAAAACACGGTAAGCGCCTGGCAACCGTGGGATTATTCGCGTCTGTGCTGTTCGCTGCCTGTGGCTGGTATTTCAGTTCAGCGATGACAGCACGCCTTCCGATTCAGCTGCCGGTTCCGGTGAGCTGGCGGCATCAGACGCCAAAAGCTCAGGTGCCTGTTGTGCCGGTTATCGACAAAGAAATGATCACTCAGTCAGATGCCATGCATCAGCTCTATCTGATGTGGGGCTATGACGCCTCGGCAGACGATGCTCTGTGTCAAAACGCCGCGAAAGTGAACCTGATGTGTAAACAGGGAAATGCCTCACCGGAGGCGCTGGCACATGAAGGCTATCCGTGGATCAGTGAACTGAAAACGGGCAATCACCTCAATTATGCCGTGGTCGCCCGCGTCGGAGAGACCTCAATCGACCTGCTGATGAACAACCGTACCTGGCAGGTGAGCCGCAACTGGTTTAACCAACACGCGACCGGAAACTACACCCAACTGCACAGCCTGACGCCGGAAGGTAAAGACGCGATCAGCGCCGCCAGTGACAGTAAAGAGATGACCTGGCTTGACCAGCAGTTGAGCCAGGCCCTTGCCCAACCGGAAACCCATTCTCAAACCTGGACGGCGGAAATGATGAAACGCACCCGCGAGTTCCAGCAAAAAATGCATCTGCATGTGGATGGTATTCCCGGGGAAGAGACGTTGATGCAGTTAATGCGCGTAACCAATACCACGCCGAGCGTATTGCTTCAGACCACTCAAACGCAGGAGGGACGTTCCTGATGTCTACCATCTGTCTTGCGGCTCAGCGCAGCTACACAACCGGGGAAGCGGTCTGGTTTTCGTATCGTTTTCCCAGCCTGAGAAAAGTCATCACCAACACCGTTGTATGGATGGTGAGTCTGTGTGCCATGGTGATGGCTGGGCTGTACACGCATACTTACTGGAACCTGCGTCATCCCACACCGGAACCGGTCCAAAAAGTCAGCGTTGTAAAACCCGAGACGCAGATTTCAGATATGCACTATGTGTATGTGAGTAAGCCGTTCCCCCATCCAGAGCCGAAACCTGCGCCTGCGCACCATGATATCCCTGCCATGCAGGATCTGCCCATTAACAGCGATGATGCCGACTGGCAGCAGGCACCTGAGGGTACGGAACCGCACGATACGTCGCGGGATACGTTAACCGAGTTGTTTAAGCAGGCTTTAAAAGAACAAGAACAGGATTATTCGCAAGGTAAAATTCCCGCGCCGCCAGTTGACGAAACACAGGATAATTCACAGGCTGGTGTATTACATAAAGCAGATAACCGATCACCTTTGAGTCAGAAAGGTGATCGGCTGGAATAATTAATATTTCTCAGGCAATGTTGCCAGGTTAAGGAGTCGCCCCTTTTCCACAACAATATATTGACCTTTTTTCAGATCGGAGAGAATTTTAATAATGGTACTGCGCGCCAGATTGGTGTACTCCTGAATATAATCATAAACATTGATATCTCGTTGATGATAGGTAATCAGATCATTTATTTCGTACAGGAATTCACGCACGACCGAATAGGCACTGCGGGCGACCAGCACATCGTCTCGTTTGCTCAGCATGCAAATGTACCAGGAGAGGACTTTAGTCAGTTCCGGCCATAAGTTGTTTTCAGTCATTAGCTGGGCGAAAACCTCTTTTTTAATTGAGCGCACCACGGTATTGGCACGAACGAGGCCATACATGTGCGTTGCGTTGTAGTACATGGCAGAGAGACCAAAAATGCACTGGCCCGTCACAGTGAACATACATAGCTCGTCAGATTCACGGCGGAACTCAACTTCACCGCTGACGATAATATGAATATACTGTGAATCAGAGGTCGATATTTTTTGCCATTTCTTTAAGGTTCTTTCTTCAAAACCTGCTGTAGCAGAAATAATGGTGTCCATTTCATGCTGCGGACGTAATTTTTTCGCATAAATGCTTAACATTGTTATACCCGATTTAAGATGTGAAATTTAAAAAGCAAGACTAAGGTATAAAACCTTAACCTTTGAATATTTTCCTGATGATATTCTCAAGGAGAAAATAAAAGACGAGTACGTTATATTTATCTGCTGCGTTACTTAGCAAGCCATGTGTCTATCTTAAATCCGGATAATTTTAAGTCAATTAACTAAAAATGAATTGAGTTTGTACTTAAGATTAATCTCAAGCAATGATGCATAAACAGGTTCATTCGGGGGCATTCCGAAGAATTACCCCTGCCCGTATTTCTCTAAAAGTGCTTCGGCAATGGCCATCGTTTCGACATCCGCAACACCGTTCCACAGGTCTGGTCTGAAATGCATCTGGAAGACCATGATGATGCGTTTTTGCTGCGCCGGCGTACTGTCAGCCGGTACTTCATAGCCATAACGCGTGAGGAGATCGAGTAACGCGGGGGTATCCACCTGTTGATAGCGCGGACGCCCGTTCATGTAGAACGCGACACGCGCGGGATCAGGCCATGCGCCGATGCCTTGCTGAGCCAGTTGTCGCCACGGAAACAACGGACCGGGGTCATCTTTACGCTGCGGCGCGATATCCGAATGGGCCACGACATTTTCAGGTTTGATGTTGTAGCGGGCAATAATGTCTTTAGCGAGCGGTACCAGCGCCGCGATCTGCGCAGGCTCAAAAGGAGTAAAGTGCTTAACGCCAGACGTTTTTTGCCAGCCACGGTTTTCCAGCTCAATACCCACGGACGTATCATTGATACGGTTAGTACCCCGCCAGAAGCTAATGCCTGCATGCCAGGCCAGTTCACTCTCGGGCACCAGTTGCCAGATGCGCGGTTTTCCTTCCGGTGCCGGGGGCTTCGCAGGGATTAAATAGTGTGAGCTGACGTTTTTATCTGTCAGCGTGGCGAGCGAGCTGTCAAAATCATCCGCGGTGTAGTGGATCACCAGCACCTTGATGCGCGGGTAAGCCGCCTGCGCCTGATGCCGGGTATCCAGCTCGTAGGTGCCTTTATCAATAATCCCTTTTTCCGAAGCGCACCCTGCCAGCAACAGCGCCAGCAGGAACGCCGCAAGCGAACGCGTCATCGAAGGGTTTTCACCGCCGTACCGCTTACACTCACCATCAGCATACTGGCATCTTTCCCGACCGTTTCGTAGTCGATATCAATTCCCACAACCGCATCCGCGCCGAGGGCTTCCGCCTGCTCGCCGAGCTCTTTAAAGGCGATCTCACGCGCTTTGCGTAGCTCTTTTTCGTATGCGCCGGAGCGTCCACCCACGATATCGCGGATGCCGGCAAAAAAGTCACGGAAGATGTTGGCACCGAGAATCGCTTCACCGGTGACCACCCCGCAATACTCGGTAATCGTCTGCCCTTCCAGGGTTGGCGTTGTTGAAAACTGCATACTTTATCTCCTTCTTTAGCGTTCAATGCCTTAGGAACAGCATTATCGGTTCGTTACGCTATGATTGAAAGGATAGTTAATAAATAAGGAAATCAACATGCGCTATTCTGCTTTAACACTTTTCGTGCCCTGCGCGCTGGTGCTCAGCGCCTGTACTACCACGGTCACGCCAGCCTTTAAGGATATCGGTACCCGCAGCGGCCCCTGTATTGATGGCGGCCCGGACACCGTGGCGCAGCAGTTCTATGATTATCGCATTCAGCACCGCAGCAACGATCTCACCGGCCTGCGCCCGTATCTCAGCGATGGACTGGCAAAATTGCTGAACGATGCCACCCGCGATCCGCAGCACAACGCGCTGTTGAAATCCGATCCGTTCTCCAGCCGCGCCACGCTGCCTGACAGCGCCGAAGTGGCCAGCGCGTCAACTATCCCGAACACTGATGCACGAAACATTCCGCTGCGTGTGAAGCTGACTCAGGGTACTCAGACCTGGCAGGATGAAGTACTGATGATCCGTGAGGGTCAATGCTGGGCGGTGGACGACGTACGCTACGTCGGCGGCAGCGTTCATGCCCCGGCAGGCACACTGCGTCAGTCGATTGAAAACCGCTAAACCATCCGATACAAAATTGTAACCCCCGAAAAATGTGCGGCATTTCATTCGGAATGCCGACATTTATACTCGCCGACCTTGCCGTTCGCTATTTTGTGCTATGTTTAAGAGGAAATACGGGTTATATTTAACTTTTAACGCAGAAATATTGCATAACTATTCTGTCAACGGTACTATCTGCGGCCTCAATTGCTATAGATTGCCTGGATGAGTAAAGACTGCCCCGATGAGTATTAAACTAAACGGCATTAACTGCTTCTACGGCGCACACCAGGCGCTGTTTGACATCACGCTGAACTGCCCGGAAGGCGAAACGCTGGTTTTGCTTGGCCCAAGCGGTGCAGGTAAAAGTTCCCTTCTGCGTGTCCTTAATCTGCTTGAAATGCCACGTTCAGGTACGCTGGCAATCGCCGGTAACCATTTTGATTTCGCGAAAACCCCGTCAGATAAAGCGATTCGCGAACTGCGTCAAAACGTCGGCATGGTCTTCCAGCAATACAATCTCTGGCCGCATCTGACCGTGCTGCAAAACCTGATTGAAGCCCCGTGTCGCGTGCTGGGGTTAAGCAAAGATCAGGCGATTGCGCGTGCCGAAAAACTGCTGGAACGTCTGCGTCTTAAGCCTTACAGCGACCGCTATCCGCTGCACCTTTCTGGTGGACAACAACAGCGTGTGGCGATTGCCCGTGCGTTGATGATGGAGCCTGCGGTACTGCTGTTTGATGAACCGACGGCGGCGCTGGACCCGGAAATCACCGCCCAGATCGTCAGCATCATTCGTGAACTGGCGGAAACCAACATTACTCAGGTCATCGTAACCCACGAAGTGGAAGTGGCGCGCAAAACCGCCAGCCGCGTGGTTTACATGGAAAACGGTTATATCGTCGAGCAAGGTGATGCGAGCTGCTTCTCCAACCCGCAAACCGATGCCTTCAAAAACTATTTATCTCATTGATTGTGTCAGGGGAAATATAATGAAAAAAGTATTACTTGCCGTGCTGCTTGCTGGCGTTACCCTTTCCGCTACCGCAGCCCAGACCATTCGTTTCGCCACGGAAGCGTCTTACCCTCCGTTTGAGTCCATTGATGCGAACAACAAGATTGTGGGCTTCGATGTGGATCTGGCAAATGCTCTGTGTAAAGAGATCGACGCAACCTGTACCTTCAGCAACCAGGCGTTCGATAGCCTGATCCCAAGCCTGAAGTTCCGTCGTATCGACGCTGTGATGGCCGGTATGGACATCACCCCTGAGCGCGAAAAACAGGTGCTGTTTACCACCCCTTACTACGACAACTCCGCCCTGTTCATTGGTCAGAAAGGGAAATTCACCTCTGTTGATCAGCTGAAAGGCAAGAAAGTCGGTGTACAGAACGGCACCACGCACCAGAAATTCATCATGGATAAACATCCGGAAATCACCACTGTTCCGTATGACAGCTACCAGAACGCGAAGCTGGACCTGCAAAATGGTCGTATTGATGGCGTCTTTGGTGATACCGCTGTGGTGACCGAGTGGCTGAAAGCCAACGACAAGCTGGCAGCAGTGGGCGACAAAGTGACCGATAAGGATTACTTCGGCACCGGTCTGGGGATTGCCGTTCGTCAGGGCAACACTGAGCTGCAGCAGAAATTTAACGCTGCGCTGGAAAAAGTGAAGAAAGACGGCACCTACGAAACCATCTACAAAAAATGGTTCCAGAAGTAATTCCTGATGAATGAAATTTTTCCTTTAGCAAGTGCCGCCGGGATGACCGTCGGCCTTGCCGTTTGCGCACTGATTATCGGCCTTGTGCTGGCGATGTTCTTCGCAGTGTGGGAATCAGCAAAATGGTTCCCCGTCGCCTGGGCAGGCTCCGCGCTGGTCACTGTGCTGCGTGGACTACCGGAAATTCTGGTGGTCCTGTTTATCTATTTCGGTTCCTCACAGCTGCTGTTAATGCTGTCGGACGGCTTCACCATAAATCTTGGCGTTGTGCAGATCCCGGTGCAGATGCAAATTGAGAATTTTGACGTTAGCCCGTTCCTGTGCGGCGTCATTGCCCTCTCTCTGCTCTACTCCGCCTACGCGTCGCAAACGCTGCGCGGTGCGCTGAAAGCGGTGCCGCAGGGGCAATGGGAATCCGGTCAGGCGTTAGGCTTGTCAAAGTCAGCCATCTTCTTCCGTCTGGTGATGCCGCAAATGTGGCGTCATGCCCTGCCGGGGCTGGGTAACCAGTGGCTGGTGCTGCTAAAAGATACCGCTCTGGTGAGCCTGATAAGCGTAAATGATTTGATGCTGCAAACCAAAAGCATCGCCACCCGTACTCAGGAGCCGTTTACCTGGTACATCGTGGCGGCAGCAATCTACCTGGTGATTACGTTGCTCAGTCAGTACATCCTCAAGCGTATTGACCTGCGTGCGACGCGCTTTGAACGGAGACCAGGCTGATGCTTGAATATTTTCCCGAGTTGATGAAAGGGCTGCACACCAGCCTGACGCTGACCGTGGCGTCCATCATCGTCGCGCTGATCCTGGCGCTGATCTTTACCATCATCCTGACGCTAAAAACGCCAGTGCTGGTGTGGATTGTGCGCGGCTACATCACCCTGTTTACCGGTACGCCATTGCTGGTGCAGATCTTCCTGATTTACTACGGTCCGGGCCAGTTCCCGTCGCTGCAGGACTATCCGGTTATCTGGCACCTGCTCTCTGAGCCGTGGCTGTGTGCCCTGATTGCCCTTTCGCTGAACAGTGCGGCCTACACCACCCAACTGTTCTACGGGGCTATCCGCGCCATCCCGGAAGGGCAATGGCAGTCCTGTGGGGCGCTGGGCATGAGCAAGAAAGACACGCTGGCGATTTTGCTGCCGTACGCCTTTAAGCGCGCGCTCTCCTCCTACTCCAACGAAGTGGTGCTGGTGTTCAAGAGTACTTCTCTGGCCTACACCATCACCCTGATGGAAGTGATGGGTCACGGACAGCTGCTGTATGGACGCACCTATGACGTGATGGTATTTGGAGCCGCAGGCGTGGTGTATCTGGTGGTTAACGGTCTGTTGACGCTGATGATGCGCCTGATTGAGCGTAAAGCGCTGGCGTTTGAGCGCAGAAATTAACCACGCGAATGCATAAAACGATATTCATGAAGCGGGTAACCTGATGGGTTATCCGCTTTTTTTTACAACAAAACACAATATTTAATCATTTTTATTGCATACAAATTCATTAACTGGCATTGTACATCCAGGCCGCAGACACGGCGCATAAATAAGACAGACGGGAGTATTACAATGAAAAAGTTAGTTCTGGCCGCATTACTGGCAACGTTTGCCGCAAGCGCAACAGCTGCAGATAAAATCAATTTCGGCGTTTCTGCCACTTATCCGCCATTTGAATCGCTGGATGCCAGCAATCAGATCGTCGGTTTCGATATCGATCTGGCGAAAGCACTGTGCAAACAGATGCAGGCCGACTGCACCTTCACTAACCATGCGTTCGACAGCCTGATCCCGTCTCTGAAATTCAAAAAATACGATGCGGTGATCTCCGGTATGGACATCACGCCAGAGCGTAGCAAGCAGGTTTCCTTCACCGACCCGTACTACGCCAACTCGGCGGTGGTGATTGCGAAGAAAGGGGCTTATAAATCCTTTGACGAGCTGAAAGGCAAACGCATTGGTATGGAAAACGGGACCACGCACCAGAAGTACCTGCAGGACAAACATCCTGAAGTGAAAACCGTGGCCTATGACAGCTACCAGAACGCGATTATCGACCTGAAAAATGGCCGTATTGATGGTGTCTTTGGTGACACTGCCGTGGTGAACGAGTGGCTGAAAACCAACCCGCAACTGGGTACCGCAACCGAGAAAGTGACCGATCCACAGTACTTCGGTACCGGTCTGGGTATTGCAGTACGTCCGGATAACAAAGCGTTGCTGGAAAAACTGAACGGCGCCCTGAAAGCGATTAAAGCGGACGGCACCTATCAGAAAATCAGCGATCAGTGGTTCCCGCAGTAAGCATTTTTGCCGGGTGATGGTTTCGCCTTACCCGGCAATTTCTTACAACGGCACAAAGAATCTGAAACGCGCCCCGCTCACCGAATCCATCAGCCTGATCCCTCCCCCGTGCAGCTCCAGCATTCGCTTCACAATCAGCAAGCCTAATCCGCCGCGATTCTCCCGCGATGCCTGCGGGTTTAACGCAGAAGGACGCTGAAACAGATCGTCACGCAATGCACGCTCGATGCCTGAGCCACTGTCCGCCACCTCAACCTGCAGAAGCCCATTCTCCTGCCAGACCTTAAGCAAAATCTCGCCGCCTGCCGGGGTATGGCGAACGGCATTATCCAGCAAATTCGTAACCACCCGCTCAATCATCGACACATCGGCATACACCAGCGGCAGCGGGCCAGGGACGTCTATATGCATTCGCAACTGCCTTGTCTGTGTAGTCAGTTCGAATTTTTGCGCCACATCTGAAATCAATTCAGCCATGGCAAAACGCTCGCGCTGCGGTTTAATCCCCCCATGCTCAAGGCGCGCCAGTTCAAACAGCTGTTGAGAGAGATGGCGCACTTTCTGCCCCTGACGCAGTGCGATAGCCAGGTATTGATTCTGCTCCTCGGCACTCAACGTGGCGGACTTAAGCGATAGGGTTTCGAGATACCCCAGCAGCGAAGTCAGCGGCGTGCGAAGATCGTGAGAGATATTGGCGATAAACTCCCTGCGCTGACGGTCGCTGTCAGCGAGTTGATCCCATTGTGAAGCAATCTTGCGCGATAATTCGATAAAGGTGTTACGAAGCAGTTCGACTTCATTTTCAGGGGCCAGATTGATCGGCCGGGCGGCCAGACTTTTTATGGCGCTGATGCTGTCCTGCTCAAGGTCATTTACCTCACTGGTTAACTGTTCCACTGGACGGGTAACCCATTTTTTGACTAACCACCAGGCCAGTGCGCCAAAGAGTAATGCCAGTAAAAGCGATCCAACGATAGCGTCGGTCAAAGCCTTGTGCCACGCGGTGTTCGCCAGTGCATTCAGGTCTTCGCCCTGGAGAATGATATACAAGTAGGAGTGGAGAGTGCCGTTAAGAAGGATCGGCGCCACGCTGAACACCTTACGTTGATCCAGACTTCTTGGATCATCGCCATACACAGGAAAAGCGGCCCCGGATAAATAGTTGTTTAACGGGGTAAGATCGATCGTTTGACGCTTCATGTGCCCGACCGGTGCGGCGTCTGCCACAATATGTCCCTGAGGCGACACCACGTAGAGTTCAACGCTGGGATTAAGCGTCATCAGGCGATCAAACAGCGATTTGAGATTCTCAGTGTTTGCTTTACCCTGGTTATCCAGAAGCGGTTCACTGCTCACTATCTGCTGTGCCAACCCCGCAGACAGACGCTGCACCATGGCATCACCATACTGCTTACTGCTATAAAGCTGTACGCCACATGCCACGAACATGCATAAAACAAGCGTGGCGCTAAAAAGAAGTGACAGGCGCTGGCTTAACGTTAAGTGGCTTATCATGCGTGGGGCTCCGCTTTTTCGACGGCAAATTTGTACCCTTTCCCCCACACAGTCAGGATGATATCTGGCTCTGCGGCATCTTTTTCAATTTTGACGCGCAGACGGTTAATGTGCGTATTTACCGTGTGCTCGTACCCTTCATGCTGGTAACCCCAGACATGATCCAGCAACGATAAACGGGAGAATACCTCGCCCGGATGACGGGCAAACCAGTAGAGCAAATCAAACTCACGCGGAGTTAAGTCGATGGTTTCCCCCCGCAGGCGAACCTCACGTGCCAGTGGGTCAATCTCCATGCTGTGGCAACGAATAATGCCCGCCTCCAGACGAAGATTTTGCCCCATCGCCTCCTGACGTCGAAAGAGCGCCTTAACCCGAGCAATCAACTCCAGAACGGAGAATGGTTTGGGCAGATAGTCGTCAGCCCCCATCTCAAGCCCCAGCACCCGGTGCGTCTCGCTGGTACGAGCGCTGATGATAATGACAGGCAGATAGCGGGTCATCTGACGGATACGGCGACAGATCTCCAGCCCGTCCACGCCAGGCAGCATCAGATCGAGGATCACGGCATCCCAGTTCTGCTTTTCCAGTTGAAGCAGAGCACGTTCGCCATCGGCTTCGTGCACAATCTCGAAACCTTCATCTTTTAAGTTCAGGCTCAGGAAGGTGGCGATATCGCTATCGTCTTCCACCAGCAATATTTTCTTTGCGTTACTCATGACCCACATCCACGCCGTTTCATTACAGTTGAGCTTACCTAATAACGCCCGCCGGAGTTATCACATTTTATTTAAACTTCCGTGAGGATGTGGTGACCGAATTTACCTTAGGATTTGACCACGCAATGGAAAAACGAGGTCACCATGTCTCTGCCAACAGCTGTTATTCATCCCCTTTGGGTCAGGGTGTGCCACTGGATTAATGCCCTCGCTATGGCTGGCATGATATTCAGCGGATGGCGCATTTATAACGCCTCGCCGTTGTTTCCATTCACTTTTCCGTCCTCTTTCACGTTAGGAGGCTGGCTGGGCGGTGCCCTGCAGTGGCACTTCGCCATGATGTGGGTTTTAGGTATTAACGGCCTGATCTACTGCACGTTAGGTATTGTCACCGGGCGCTTTGCACGCACCTTTTTCCCGTTATCTGTTAAGGGGTTACTGAAGGATATAGCGCTGGCCCTGCGGGGAAAACTGCAGCATGCCGATCTCAGCCACTACAACATGGTGCAAAAACTGGCCTACTTACTGGCCATCCTGACGGGGGTAATGCTTGTGCTTTCCGGGCTGGTTATCTGGAAATCCGTTCAGTTTCCGCTTTTACGTGAACTGCTAGGAGGTTATGACGCCGCGCGTTACATCCACTTCTTTTGTATGTCCTTCATTGTCGTGTTTGTCGTGATCCACCTGATTATGGTGCTGCTCGTTCCTAAAACATTACTGGCAATGTTGCGCGGTCGCTAAGGGTATCTCATGAAAAAGCCAACCTTTCTCTCTTCCCGCGACGCGGAATATCTGGTGAAAGACGCAGAAAAATCCGTAAACGCACAGCGACGTAACTTCCTTAAACAGGGGTTGACGTTAGGCGGGATTATGCTGCTTACAGGGTGTGACCTGAGCGACAACGACAGTGTTGAAACTGCACTTTCACGAATGTCGCGCTTTAACGATCGTGTTCAGGGGTTCCTGTTCAGTGACCGTCATCTGGCACCGGAGTATGCCGAAAGCGACATCACCCGACCTTTCCCGTTTAACGCCTTTTACGATCGCGACCAAATTCCGCAGGTCGACGGCCGGGATTATCAACTCGCCATTCGTGGCCTGGTGCGAGACACCCGCAGCTGGTCTCTGCCTGAGTTGTATCGTATGCAACAGGTAAACCAGATCACGCGCCATATTTGCGTCGAAGGGTGGAGTGCCATTGGCCGCTGGGGTGGTATCCCCTTCCGCCATTTTCTGCAGGTGATCGGTGCCGATACCCGCGCCAAATACATCAGCTTCCGCTGTGCGGATGATTACTACACCAGCATTGATATGGCGACCGCGTTGCACCCACAAACGCTGCTCGCCCTGACCTGGGATAACCAAATCCTCCCTCCTGAGTACGGTTATCCCATGAAACTCCGTATCCCGACCAAGCTGGGGTACAAAAACCCGAAGCATATTCAGGTCATTGAAATCACCAATCGCTTCCCCGGCGGTTACTGGGAAGACCAGGGTTACAACTGGTTTGGTGGCAGTTAATACAACAACGTAACGACGAGGAAATACCATGAAAAAAATGATTATTGCAGCAACCGTGCTTTCAGCTCTGTTTATGGCAAATGTGCAGGCAGCAGACTCCATGAGCAAAGAGACGATGGCAAAAGACAACATGTCCCAGCCACACGATAAAATGTGTAAGGGCGACATGTGCAAAGACGCCATGAAGAAGGATCACATGGGGAAAGACAAAATGGGCAAAATGGACAATATGAAAAAGGATGAGATGGGTAAAAAAGACGCCATGAGCCAGTAAGTCTCATCGCAGCCGGAGGCACCCGCCCTCCGGCTGCTTCGCTTATTGTTTAACGAGTAGCGTCAACACTTCATAATGCGCAGTGTGCGGGAACATATCGAAAAGCTGTACGCGCTCAATGCGGTAACCCGGCAAATGCGCAATGTCTTTCGCCATCGTCTGCGCGTTGCAGCTTGAATAAACGATGTAATCCGGTGCCATCTGGCTCAGGTAGTCGCATAGCGCTTGTCCGATGCCACGGCGCGGCGGATTCACCAGTACCAGCTCTGGCACGTTACCCTGTCCGGTCGCGAACTGCGTAGAGTCCAGCGCCTGGAAGTGCAGATTCGTTAACCCCAGCTCAGCAGCGGACTGTCTGGCGCAGGCAATCGCTTCAGCGGAGATCTCAATCCCGGTAAGCTGCATCTCAGGCGTGGCGCAGTGCAGACCAAATCCTCCCACACCACAGAACAGATCCCACATATGGTTGATGTTCAGCGCCCGAACCCAGTCGCGGGCGGTTGCATACAGGGCGCTCGCCACGACAGGGTTAGTCTGGAAGAAACTCTGCGGACGGATCCACAGTGGCACACCATTGAAATTCTCCGCCAGCGCATGCTGTTCGGTGAAGAAGACCTCTTTTTCCCCTTCCATGATCGCCATATGCACTGGCTGAATATTTGCCGTAATGACCTTAAGCTGCGGAAGCTGTTCCTGCAACCACGGCAGCGCCGCGCGAAGCTGCTCCAGCTTGGTTTCGGAACGCAGAACGAAACGCAGCATCATACCGCCGTCAATCTGGCTTTCCGTCAGCAGAAGGTATTTCAGCTCGCCGCGCTTGCGGGCGACGTTGTAAGGCGTTAACCCGGCCCGCGCAATAAACGGTTTGAGTGCCGCAAAGACGGGCTCAAATGAGGTGGGGTAAAGCGGGCAGTCAGTTAAATCTTCTGGTGTGCCATCACGATGCAACATTCCCAGCAGCGGTTTTTCAACGCTGCCGCTGACCACCATTTTGGCTTTATTACGAAACCCCTGCTCCGGGCCGCCGACGGGTGCGCACCACTCGCCCACCGCATGTTCAGCCAGCAGCTGTTGCAGGTCGGCCATTTTGGCGGTGAGTTGTTGAGAGACCGGCTGTTCTATCCACTGACAGGAGCGACAGCGACCGGCGTCATAGAGTGCGCACTGCATATGAAGACCTTAAAAATCACGAGGGCTGCGATTATACACATTATTGCAGACGGAAGAACCGCCGACTGGAGGCTGGAACGAAGAGTAAAAAGAGCACCAGTATGTCCGGCAGTTTTTGCATAAACAGCGCGCGCAGGATCTCGCGTTTGGATTCACCGGCAATGCTGAACAGCTCCGGGTAGCCATAGCCCAGCGAGGCGGCCCACAGATAGCTGGCGGCGGTCACCTGCGTCAGCAGATAGACCCAGCGTGCCCAGTTACGCCCTTTCACCAGCGAAAAGGCGCAGTAGATCTCGATAAACACCAGCACCAGGCTGCTCAAAAAGACCAGCGTCAGATTCCACGTCTGCACACTGCGGTGAATAAATTCACCAATGCCGCGCGCGCCCAGGGTATTCAGAATCATCAGCACATCCAGGCAGCGGATCATAATAATGGCGAGCGCCGCCACCTGAACCAGCGCAGGAACGTTAGGACGAGCGTGCGTAAGACGTGATTTTTTTAATAATCCCAATGTTTTACTTCCCTGAAAAACAGTGCCGCGTCGTACGCGGCACATCACTGGAAATTTTAAATCCTTCAGCCGCGTCTTGCACGCTGGATATCACGCACACGCTGTTTTTCCGCGCGCGCCATCAAATACCAGGCGATAAATCCGACAATTCCGACCACACCGAGAATAATCGAGGCCAGGGCGTTGATTTCCGGGTTGACCCCCATGCGCACGCTGGAGAAGACCAGCATCGGCAGCGTCGTCGCCCCCGGGCCAGAAACAAAGCTGGCGATAACCAGATCGTCGAGCGACAGGGTAAACGCCAGCAGCCAGCCCGAGATCACCGCTGGCATGATCATCGGCAAGGTGATGATGAAAAAGACCTTCAGCGGCGTCGCTCCAAGATCCATCGCCGCCTCTTCAATGGAGCGATCCAGCTCGCGCAGACGCGAGGAGATCACCACCGCCACGTATGCGGTACAGAAAGTGACGTGCGCCAGCCAGATGGTGAGCATCCCGCGATCCGCCGGCCAGCCGATGGCATGCGCCAGCGCCACGAACAGCAGCAGCAACGCCAGACCGGTGATCACGTCCGGCATAACCAGCGGGGCGGTGATCATAAAAGCAAAGCCATTCGAACCGCGAAAACGCCCGAAACGCACCATCACCAGTGCAGCGATGGTCCCCAGCACCGACGCCATGGTTGCGGCCAGCGCAGCAATCGTCAGGCTCAGCCCCACCGCGCTCATCATCGCATCATCGTGGAACAACTCGCTGTACCAGCGCGTTGACCAGCCCGCCCAGACCGTCACCAGTTTGGAGCTGTTGAACGAGTAGATCACCAGCATCAACATGGGTGCGTACAGGAAGGTAAAGCCAATCACCAGGATCGCAATTCGCCACGGGGAGCGCACTACCGGTAAGTTGTTCATCCGTGGTCTCCCATCTGTTTCTGCTGGTGCTTATGGAACCACATGATCGGCACGATCAGCAGGAGTAACATCACAATTGCCACCGCAGACGCCACTGGCCAGTCACGGTTATTAAAGAACTCTTGCCACAGCACGCGACCAATCATGATGCTGTCCGGCCCGCCGAGCAGTTCCGGGATCACAAACTCCCCCACCGCCGGAATAAAGACCAGCATCGACCCGGCAATAATCCCGCCTTTGGTCAGCGGGACGATCACACTGAAGAAGGTCTTCAACGGGCGCGCGCCGAGATCAAGCGACGCTTCCACCAGTGAGTAATCAATACGCGTCAGCGCCGTATAAATCGGCAGCACCATAAACGGCAGATAGGCGTAAACAATGCCAATGTAGACCGCGAGGTTGGTGTGCAGGATCGTCAGCGGCTGATCGATAACCCCGAGCCACATAAGGAAATTATTCAGCACACCGTTGTTTTTGAGGATCCCCATCCAGGCGTAAACGCGGATCAGGAACGAGGTCCACGACGGCAGGATCACCAGCAACAGTAAAATGTTACGCGTCGACGGCTTACTGTGCGCCACGGCCCACGCCAGCGGGTAACCCATCACCAGACAGCAGATCGTCGAAATCGCCGCCACCTGTAACGACTGTAAATACGCTTCGAAATAGAGCGGATCGTCAGTCAACTGCAGGAAGTTGCCGAGATTAAGCGTCAGCGTGAGCTGTCCGTCAGCCCACTCCCACAGATCGGTATACGGAGGGATCGCCCGCGCCATTTCTGCGAGGCTGATCTTGAAAACAATCAGGAATGGCAGCAAGAACAGCAGGATCAGCCACACGTATGGCATGGCGATCACCAGCTTGCGACCGTGGTTCATCTGCATCCGCGCCAGCCAGTTCGTAAAACCACCTGGTTTTTCTGCGCGGGCTGGAGGTTCTAATGTACTCATGGGCCGCTCCTTATACCGTCAGCACAACGCAACTGTCAGCATCCCAGCACAGGCGCACTTCGTCACCCCAGGTCGGCTGCCCCTTGCGATAGCGATGTTCGTTCTGCAACTGAGCGCTGAGCATCTGTCCGCTTTTCAGACGCACATGGTAGATGGAAAGATCGCCAAGGTAAGCAATATGCACCACTTCACCCACGGCAAAGTTATAGCCATCCGCAGGCGGATCTTCACAGAGCATGATTTTCTCCGGGCGCAGCGCGACGTAAACCGGCACGTTATCCACCACCGAGTTATCCGGATCGACCTTAAGCGGGTGTTGCAGCCCCGGTGATTCAATGACCAGTCCATCTTCCTGGCGGTCTTTCAGCAGCCCTTCGAAGACGTTGACCGAGCCAATGAACTCCGCGCTGTAGCGGGTAGTCGGGTGCTCATAAATCTCTTCCGGTTCACCAATCTGCACGAACTTCCCACGGTTCATGATGGCGATTCGCCCGGCCATGGTCATCGCCTCTTCCTGGTCGTGAGTCACCATCACGCAGGTCACCCCCACACGTTCGAGGATATCCACCACTTCGAGCTGCATACGGTCGCGCAGTTTTTTATCCAGGGCACCCATTGGCTCATCAAGCAGCAATAATTTCGGACGTTTTGCCAGACTGCGGGCCAGGGCCACGCGCTGACGCTGACCGCCAGAGAGCTGGTGCGGTTTACGCTTCGCAAACTCCTGCATG
The DNA here is from genome assembly GCF_036663495.1 of Enterobacter sp. 342. NCBI lineage: Bacteria > Pseudomonadati > Pseudomonadota > Gammaproteobacteria > Enterobacterales > Enterobacteriaceae > Enterobacter > Enterobacter sp. 342. Next base: position 157,741 of record NZ_JAWUEI010000002.1, on the reverse strand, counting down.
TGAACCAGGCTCAGCATCTCGGTCACACGCGCGGTAATTTCGGCTTTCGGCAGTTTGTCCTGCTTCAGGCCAAAGGCGATGTTCTGTTCCACCGTCATGTGCGGGAACAACGCGTAGGACTGGAACATCATGTTAATCGGACGCTGGTACGGCGGCACACTGGAGAGATCCACGCCATCCAGCACAATCTGCCCGGCAGTGGGCTGTTCAAAACCGGCCAGCATACGCAGCAAGGTCGACTTACCGCAGCCAGATGCCCCCAGGAGGGCAAAAATTTCACCTTTGTAGATCGTCAGATTGACGTCGTCCACGGCATGCTGGCCATCGAAAGATTTGGTGAGGTTACGAATTTCAAGAAGCGGGGTCAGCGCTTTACGGACTTTCGCCTGCGGGCGGGGGATCGCGTCATTCACGGGGTGCTCTCCGGCAGAAATCAAATCATGGTGCAGGCGCACCATAACGGTGCGCCTGTTGCCGGGGGCGCTACGCTTGCCCGGCCTACAACTCACGGATAATTATTTACCGCTTTTCACCTTGGTCCACGCACGGGTACGTACGCGGTCAATTTTTGGATCCTGAACTTTCAGGGTGAACAGCTTGGCGAACACATCCGCTGGCGGATAGATAGCCGGATTTTTGCGGATCTCTTCGCTAACCAGTGGCACGGAGGCCTTGTTACCGTTCGCGTAGTAGACGTGGTCACTGATATGGGCAATCACTTCAGGACGCATCAGGTAATTAAGGAACTGATACGCTTCGTCTTTGTTTTTCGCATCGGCTGGCATCGCGAAGACGTCAAAGAACGCCAGTGCTCCCTCTTTCGGAATGAAATAGGAAACGTTCACGCCGTTTTTCGCCTCTTTCGCACGGTTCGCCGCCTGCCATACATCGCCCGCCCAGCCAATCGCGACGCAGATGTCGCCGTTAGCCAGGTCGTTAATGTACTGTGAAGAGTGGAAGTAGCGGATATTCGGACGCAGCTTCAGCAGCAGATCAGTCGCCGGGCCGGTGTAGTCGTTAGCCTTGTTGCTGTTTGGATCTTTGCCCAGGTAGTTCAGCACGGTGGCGAAAATCTCTTCCGGTGCATCGAGGAAGGAGACGCCGCAGCTTTTCAGTTTCTCAAGGTTTTCCGGCTTCAGCACCACGTCCCAGCTGTCCAGCTTGACGTCCGGGCCCAGCGCCGCTTTGACTTTATCGACGTTGTAGCCGATACCGGTGGTCGCCCACAGATAAGGCATGGCGTATTTATTATCAGGGTCGTGCTTCGCAACCAGCTTCAGCACTTCCGGGTCGAGGTTTTTCCAGTTTGGTAACTTGCTCTTGTCCAGCGGCTGGAAAACACCTGCGGTCAGCTGACGCTCCAGGAAGCTTGCGGAAGGTACCACCAGGTCAAAACCGGTACTGCCCGCCATCAATTTTCCTTCCAGCACTTCGTTGGAATCGAAAACGTCGTAGACCACTTTAATGCCGGTCTCTTTTTCAAAATTGGCGACCGTGTCCGGCGCAATATAATCAGACCAGTTGTAAACGTGCAGCGTTTTTTGTTCCGCAGCGAGCGTGCCGGCAGAGACGGCCATCAGAGCACCCGCAACCAGACCCGATAACCATTTTTTATTCAAGGCGATCATAGTGTTATTCCTTCTGAAAGCTCGTTAACAAACGAACTAAAACTGTGCAATCTGGATATATGCAAAAATCATGCATAGTTTGTCGCTCTGCCTAAAATAAAAAGAAACCTCTTTACCCGGCAGGATCCGCTCGCTTTTTTAAGCATCGCAAGAATAACTGTAGCCCGTGTCTCCGGCTATAGCCCAGACGAAAAAACGCCTTTTATCAATTTTTTATGCAGGTTATGTCTATGTGATAAGCCGAAACGGCCTTCCGGGAGGTGAATAATTCTTTAAAAAAAGGTTAAAAGCAGCAGAAAAAATGGCCTTCTGCAGCCGCTATGGCAGCGACTGCGCAAAAGTCAGACAGGCTTAGTGAAGAAAATTGGGAGATGCATCATTATTCTCTGCATCATCTTCCGCGCTATACAGCAGATGATGTGCATTGGCTTCCATCATTACCATGGAAATTTGCTCTTCACTCAAGCGCATAAACCAGGAGAACTGTTTGAACGAGAGCCCTGCACCGGAGAATAAAGACTGGCAAACGACCAGTTTTGGCAGATTATCATCCTGTATATCGAGAAATGCTTTCACGGTCAAAGAACTGGCGTTGATGGCCGACAGGTCGGAGGCCAGCGCCAGCAGCGCAGACGGCTTCACTTCGGCCAGCGCCGAGAAAAGAATCACGTCGTTAATGAGATCGATTTTGGCATCGAAAATGCCATCGAAATTCTGCATATGAGGCAGATGCAGCGCCTGACAGGAATCGCATTCGAAGAACGTAATTCCGGCATCATCAAGCCATTGACGTAACGTATCCAGTGTTGGAACGACCTGTAAATCCATCGCTGTGCAGCCTCTTTAATAAAAACTTCGCATAGGGTACGCAAAAAGTGCGATCAATACCATTCACCCGCCCGTTTTCAGACAGTAACCCGGCGTCGCATGACGTTCGATCCATGAGATCATTTTACCCGCAATATCGACCCCTGTGGTTTTTTCCACGCCTTCCAGCCCCGGCGAGGCATTCACTTCCATGACCAGCGGACCACGCGTTGCCCGCAGAAGGTCTACCCCCGCCACGTCCAGCCCCAGGGTTTGTGCCGCTTTCACCGCAATTTCCCGCTCGCGCTCGCTGATATCCGCCACCCTCGCCACACCGCCACGGTGCAGGTTTGAGCGGAAGTCGCCCTCTTTTGCCTGGCGCTCTATGGCCGCTACCACCTCGTTCCCTACCACGAAGCAACGAATGTCGCGACCTTTGGCCTCGTTGATGTATTCCTGCACCAGAATGTGGGCATTCAGCCCCCGGAAAGCATCAATGACGCTTTCTGCCGCCTGGCGTGTTTCCGCCAGCACCACGCCAATGCCCTGCGTACCTTCCACCAGTTTGATCACTAAAGGTGCGCCGCCCACCATATCGATCAGATCGCTGGTGTCGTCCGGTGAATGGGCAATCCCCGTGACAGGGAGATCGATCCCCTGGCGGGCGAGCAGCTGTAACGAGCGCAGCTTATCGCGGGCGCGGGAAATGGCGACGGATTCATTGAGCGGATAGCTGCCCAGCATTTCAAACTGGCGCAGCGCGGCGGTGCCGTAATAGGTTATCTGGGAGCCGATGCGGGGGATCACCGCATCAAAGTGCGGCAGCTTGCGGCCTTTGTAGTGAATCGACGAGGCAGCTGGATCAATGTTCATATAGCAGGACATTGGGTCGAGGATCTCGACCTGATGCCCGCGTTTTGCCGCCGCTTCTCGCAGACGTTTACATGAATAGAGCGTTCCATCCCGGGACAAAATGGCAATTTTCACCCTGCACCTCTCTAAAGACATGGAAAAAGCCTGCATATCATATACGCAGGCAGGCGCAGGAGGAATGGACTATCGCGTCGCCCAGCCCTGTTTGTGCAGATAATCGAGAATAAACGGGCGATTTTCTTTAATGATGGTGCGACGAATATGGTCACTCCAGGTATCGCGGCGGTTATTGCTGCCGCGCGTCATATAGTAGTTCGCCAGTTCTTCATCGTATTGCGCCAGGACATCCTGATCGACAGGTTGATAGTGATTTTCATGCACCAGCATGGCTGCAGGAATACGCGGCTTCAGATCCGGGTTATCCGATGGCCAGCCGAGGCACAGGCCAAACAACGGCAGAACATGTTTTGGCAGCTTCAGCAGTTCGGTGACGCTTTCGATATTGTTACGCAAGCCGCCGATATACACGCCCCCTAATCCCAGCGATTCCGCAGCCGTAAAGGCGTTTTGCGCCATCAGCGCGGTATCCACCACACCCAGCAGCAGTTGTTCTGCCAGCCCCAGCTCGGCCTCAGGGCAGATCTGCAGGTGACGGTTAAAATCGGCACAGAATACCCAGAACTCAGCCGCCTGGGCCACATGCTTCTGTCCGCCCGTAAGCGTGACCAGTTGTTCCCGCATGGCCGGATCGGTAATGCGGATAATAGAGCTGCACTGCAGGAAGCTGGAGCTGGAGGTCGCCCTTGCGCTGTTAATTATGGCTTCACGCTGCGCCGCGGTAATCGGCTCATCAGTAAAGTGGCGGATCGAACGATGGGAGCGGAGCAGGTCTATGGTTGGCGTCATATTGTCTCTCTTTGTCTTGCTTAATTCACATGGCAGCCAGTATAGGCAATGATTAGTGCAGTGTAATTGGCGAAACATAGCCTGACTGTATCAAAGCGACAGGCGAAACCTTCTTTAATGGCGGCAGGTTATCGGGCACTATATGTGTCATTCGCCGTCAGGCTTGTTTTTTGAGGAGAGAGAAATGTTTGCAGTAATTTTTGGTCGTCCAGGGTGCCCTTACTGTGTGCGCGCGAAAGAGCTGGCTGAGAAACTGACCGCAGAGCGCGATGATTTCAACTTCCGCTACGTTGATATCCACGCGGAAGGCATCACGAAAGCCGATCTGGAAAAAACCGTCGGTAAGCCGGTTGAAACCGTACCGCAGATCTTCCTCGATCAGAAACACATCGGTGGTTGCACAGATTTTGAAGCTTACGCCAAAGAGCATCTTGGCCTGTTTGCTGAGCAGTAATACCTGAACGCCCTCACCTTGAGGGCGTTTTTATTTGGTGTGCCGTCGCTGTATCAGACTGCGCACAAACAGATAGCACAACGCGCCAAGGGCGCACCAAAACACACCGCTCAGCAACCAGGCCAGCTCCTGCCAGAAACTTCTCACGGGAACAAACAGCAAGCGCATCAGCAGCAGACACAGCGGTGCTGCAAGCATTGCACCCAATAGCGGTTTCACCACCTCCCCTTTACGGGAGAGAAAGCTGGCGGCCGCGCCCGGCAGAGTGAAAAAGAGTAAACCCAGCTCCGGATGACCCGATGCCCTGAATGCCCCTTTCACATTAAAAGCGAGCGACATGCACACGACGGTGAACAGCAAAAAGCAGCTGATCACCCCCGCCCAGTTTCGTTTAATGTTCAAACTATCCTCCTGACTTATCTCTATCAAATACACATTCGTCGGGTAGACGCCCAGTCAGATAAAGCAATGCGGCAATCCTTGCCAAAGTACGCACAGGGTGATGCGATAATCAGTAGCTGTCAGTAGCTAATACGATTAAACTACACGCCAGCTAATGTTTTAGGGAATAAAGCAGGAAACAGGGAGCGTTAACGCCTTTCCCTGACCCAGAAAACAGTAGCCCAAAAAGCCCTTTCATTCAACAACTTACTGGTAAACAAGAAGTTAGCCTCCGTGAATATAAACGTCGCAGACTTGTTAAATGGGAATTACATCCTGTTATTATTTGTTGTACTCGCGCTGGGCCTTTGCCTGGGTAAATTGCGCCTGGGGTCGGTTCAACTTGGTAATTCCATTGGCGTTTTAGTCGTATCATTAATATTAGGTCAGCAGCATTTCAGCATTAACACGGACGCGCTCAACTTAGGTTTTATGCTGTTTATTTTTTGTGTTGGTGTGGAAGCGGGTCCCAACTTTTTTTCAATTTTCTTCCGCGACGGCAAAAATTATCTGATGCTGGCGCTGGTCATGGTCGGTAGCGCACTGCTGATTGCGTTAGGGCTGGGTAAACTGTTTGGCTGGGACATCGGGTTAACGGCCGGTATGCTGGCAGGTTCGATGACCTCTACGCCAGTGCTTGTCGGTGCAGGTGATACCCTGCGCCATTCCGGCATGGCTGGTGCACAACTCTCTACCGCCCTCGACCACCTGAGCCTGGGCTATGCCCTGACTTATCTGATCGGTCTTGTGAGCCTGATTGTGGGCGCGCGCTACCTGCCAAAACTGCAACACCAGGATCTGCAGACCAGCGCCCAGCAAATCGCCCGCGAACGCGGTCTGGATACCGACACCAAACGTAAAGTCTATCTCCCGGTGATCCGGGCGTATCGCGTCGGGCCAGAGCTTGTTGCATGGGCTGACGGGAAAAATCTTCGCGAGCTTGGTATATACCGCCAGACCGGTTGCTATATCGAACGCATTCGTCGCAACGGCATTCTGGCGAACCCGGACGGCGATGCGGTGCTGCAGATGGGCGATGATATCGCACTGGTGGGTTACCCGGATGCTCACGCCCGTCTTGACCCAAGCTTCCGTAACGGCAAAGAGGTGTTCGACCGCGACCTGCTCGACATGCGTATCGTTACCGAAGAGATTGTGGTGAAAAACCATAACGCCGTTGGCCGCCGTCTGGCGCAACTGAAGCTGACCGACCACGGTTGCTTCCTCAACCGCGTGATCCGCAGCCAGATTGAGATGCCTATCGACGACAACGTCGTACTGAATAAAGGTGACGTTTTGCAGGTCAGCGGCGACGCACGCCGCGTGAAAACCGTTGCTGACCGCATCGGCTTTATCTCCATTCACAGCCAGGTCACCGACCTGCTGGCCTTCTGCGCCTTCTTTATCGTTGGCCTGATGATCGGGATGATCACCTTCCAGTTCAGCAACTTTAGCTTCGGCATCGGTAACGCCGCCGGTTTGCTGTTCGCCGGGATCATGCTGGGCTTCCTGCGAGCGAACCATCCGACCTTCGGCTACATTCCGCAGGGCGCGCTGAATATGGTGAAAGAGTTCGGCCTGATGGTCTTTATGGCGGGTGTCGGTTTAAGCGCGGGTAGCGGCATTGGCCACAGCCTGGGTGCCGTTGGCTGGCAGATGTTGGTTTCCGGACTCATCGTCAGCCTGGTGCCGGTAGTGATCTGTTTCCTGTTCGGTGCCTACGTGCTGCGCATGAACCGCGCCCTGCTCTTCGGAGCCATGATGGGTGCTCGTACCTGTGCGCCAGCCATGGAAATTATCAGTGACACCGCGCGCAGCAACATCCCGGCACTGGGCTATGCAGGCACTTACGCTATCGCTAACGTACTGCTGACGCTGGCAGGTACGCTGATCATTATCATCTGGCCTGGACTCGGATAACTCCTAAGTTTGCGCATAAAGAAAAAATTTTCGTTATGCGCAGAACTTTTTGATCAGGGGGCAGTCATAACTAGTGCCACTGCTTTTCTTTGATGTCCCCAATTTGTGGAGCCCATCAACCCCGCCGTTTTGGTTCAAGGTTGATGGGTTTTTTGTTGCCTGAAATTTACCATCTCTTCTCACTTTAAACTCCCGATAAATCATATTTAGGTTAAAAAATATCAAGTCATTATCCTAAAAATCCCCAGTTTTTCATAAACATGATCTGTTTTGAACTTCCATACAAGCGACGAGAATAATCTGGAGCGGATAGAAACATACTATGGAGGGGATAGGGATGCGATTTTCAAGCTCAGTAATGGCAATGCCGGTATTAGGGAATGCAGCAAAAGTTCGCTCGATTGAGCTCAAGTGCGAGGCCAGTAAGCATGTACCATTCTGAAGAGATCATCCGCCAGTTTCAGAGCCAAAAAATACTGGCCATGAAGCTGGACCAGGCGGTACGCGCGGTAGGTGAAGAGGTAAAGAGCCACCTGAGTAATATAGGGGCCGGTGCCCAACGCCTGCTGTACTACACTTCCTGCTTTACTGATGAATATTACGATGTATGCACCAGACAAAACCTGGAGGACGCTCGCTTTCGAAAAGGCATATTCCACCTCGTATCTCGCTGGAACATCGTCTTTGACCTAATCAACACGTACGTTGAGGAGCTGGTTAAGAATTATTCACCGGAAGAATTATCAGCGATAAAGCATGCTCTAATGCGCGCGAACGTTCACATATCCACCAGCACGCTAACCTCGTATTCATTCTCTGCAGGCGTTGCATCGACTATTTGCCTCTATGTGACCCTCCCACCTTCAGGGTTAAAGGTCGTTTCAGGATTAACGGGCGCGGCTATTGGCGGGCTGGGGATATATGGGATTGTGCAAAAGGCCGCTGACAGTGCTCACCGCTTGCAAGTGATGCATCCCGCCTACTATCAAGCGTTGTACCTGCGAGAACTGGAAATGATGTATTTCTTGGTGGAACCTGCGTTTATGCGTGCGGGCGTACTAACCCAGCAATGGACTGACAGTCAAAGCCCTTATGATGCTGCTGACACAATCCTGAAGCTCATGGGCAGACACTAATGGGCTTTCTAAGACGCTGGTTCAAATCTCAGGCCCAGTTTTTCTTCTGGACCTATATACCCATCATCCTCACGTTCATTTTTGGCTATGTCCTTGACGTTTATTTCCCTGAGGTTAGCCAGGGATTCATCCTCCTGTTTTACCTGGTCACACTGGGGCTGGCTTACTGGATATGGCATTGAGGACCATAAAAGCTTCACGTTTACGAATAAGGAAATGACATGTCTACACCCGCACATCTCTGGCTTGAGGACGAGAACGGCTCGCCAATTGTCGGTAGCTGCATGATGCCCACCCGTCTTGGTTCCATAGAACTGAAATCGTTCTCCCACGGCGTAACCATTCCGGTTGACCCGAGCTGGGGCAAGCTCACCGGCACGCGCGTCCATCGCCCTATTACGATAGTCAAAGAATTTGATCAGACTACCCCAGTTCTTTACCGCGCCGTGTGTGAAGGGCGAGTTATGAAGAAGGGAATTATTAAGATGTACCGTATTCTGGCGTCCGGTATCGAGGCCGAATATTTCAATATCGTAATGGAAAACGTTAAGTTCACGACTGTGGCACCCTTCCTAACCCCTAACGGGATGAGCAGCACTCATCTTGAAACGCTCGAATTGCGTTATGAAGCCATTTCCTGGAAGTACACTGAGGGGAATATCATCTACCGTGACACTTGGAACGATCGCTGTTGCGCCTGAGTACAGAAGAGCGTTTAAAGTGAGCAGATAAAAAGGAACCGTTCCAGGGAACGGTTTCTTTCCCATGACTGTCAGGGGTGGTCCAGGCAAGCCATAAAGACTATTTTGGTCTTCTACAAGCCCCCCGGAATTTTTTCTATCCTTCCTGCTTTTCCCTCTTCTCTCGCCAGCCATAGACATATATGATTTAATGTATATGATAAAAAACATTCAGGATGGCCGAATGCTCCACCCGCTCCAACTCTTCAAAACCCTCTCCGACGAAACGCGGCTCGCCATCATCATGCTGCTCCGCGAAGCGGGCGAGCTATGCGTCTGCGATCTCTGCTCCGCGACCACCGAGTCGCAGCCGAAAGTCTCCCGCCATATGGCGTTGCTCCGCGAGTCCGGGCTGGTTATCGATCGCCGGGAAGGGAAATGGATCCATTACCGTTTATCTCCCCACATGCCTGCATGGGCGGCAACCATTATCGACAACAGCTGGAACTGCCTGCGGGAAGAGACGCGTGAAAAACTGAAAAACAGACTTACGGGTTCGTGTTAATCAATACACATTCACAAAAACAGATATGATGGAGTAAGCAATGTTTCTGGCAGGGGCAATTTTTCTGTTTACGCTGGTACTGGTTATCTGGCAGCCAAGGGGGCTGAGTATCGGCTGGAGCGCGACCATTGGTGCCGTGCTGGCGCTGGTCAGCGGTGTGATCCACATTAATGATATTCCGGTGGTCTGGAATATTGTCTGGAATGCGACGGCCACGTTTATCGCCGTCATTATCATCAGCCTGCTGCTGGATGAGTCTGGCTTTTTCGAATGGGCTGCGTTGCACGTTGCCCGCTGGGGAAATGGCCGGGGGAGATTACTTTTTACGTATATCGTGCTGCTGGGCGCGGCGGTTGCGGCGCTGTTTGCCAATGACGGTGCGGCGCTGATCCTGACACCTATCGTGATTGCTATGCTGCTGGCGCTGGGGTTCAGCAAGCAGGCAACGCTGGCGTTTGTGATGGCGGCAGGGTTTATCGCCGATACCGCCAGCCTGCCGCTGATTGTCTCTAACCTGGTCAACATTGTGTCAGCCGATTTCTTCACGCTGGGGTTCAGCGAATATGCCTCGGTGATGATCCCGGTTGATATCGCCGCAATTGCTGCCACGCTGGTGATGCTGCATCTGTTCTTTCGCAAGGAAATTCCACCGGAATATGACCTGTCGAAACTTCGGGAGCCGGCACGCGCTATTACCGATCTCCCGACGTTCAGAACGGGCTGGATCGTCCTGCTGCTTCTGCTTGTCGGTTTCTTTGTACTTGAACCTCTCGGTATTCCGGTCAGCGCCATTGCGACCGTCGGCGCGCTGATTTTATTCGCTGTCGCAAAACGCGGACATGCGATAAACACCGGAAAAGTGCTGCGCGGCGCACCGTGGCAGATCGTCATCTTCTCGCTGGGGATGTATCTGGTGGTGTATGGCCTGCGCAATGCCGGGCTGACGGACTATCTCACAGGCGTACTGAATAGCCTGGCCGGACACGGGCTGTGGGCCACCACGCTGGGAACCGGGTTCATCACTGCGTTCCTGTCATCCATAATGAACAATATGCCCACGGTGCTGATTGGCGCGCTCTCTATTGATGGCAGTATGGCAACAGGATTGATTAAGGACGCAATGATTTACGCCAACGTGATTGGTTGCGACCTGGGGCCGAAAATCACACCTATCGGCAGCCTGGCGACCCTGCTCTGGCTTCATGTACTGGCGCAGAAAAACATGACGATTACCTGGGGCTACTATTTCCGGACGGGTATCATAATGACGTTACCGGTCCTGTTTGTGACGCTCGCCGCGCTGGCGCTACGTCTCTCCTTCACACTGTAATGAGCCACTGATATGACCCACATCACCATTTACCACAACCCAGCCTGCGGCACCTCGCGCAATACGCTGGAGATGATCCGCAACAGCGGCACGGAGCCAGAGATTATTCTGTATCTGGAAACCCCGCCATCGCGCGATACGCTGACTACCCTGATTGCGGATATGGGAATTTCTGTACGGGACCTGCTGCGTAAAAACGTGGAGCCCTATGAACAGCTCGACCTGGCCGAAGATAAATTCACCGACGAACAACTGCTCGACTTCATGCTGCAATACCCGATCCTGATTAACCGTCCGATCGTCGTGACGCCGCTGGGCACTCGCCTGTGCCGCCCTTCTGAAGTCGTCCTCGACATCCTGCCTGACGCGCAAAAAGGGGCATTTACGAAAGAGGATGGCGAAGCCGTCGTGGATGCCAGCGGGAAAAAAATCTCGCAAAAGTAACCTATTGATAATGGCGCAGTAAGGCTTGCATGCGGCATACCCCACCTACCGGCTGAGTTGCATCAGCCGAAACCCGGCTCATACTTTTGAGGGTCAGGTCTGGTGAGGGTATGCGGGTATGGGCTTTAAAAACAAAATCGCTGTCATCTTTGGTGGCAGCGGCGCCATCGGCAGCGCTGTGGCACATGCTCTGGCGCGTGAGGGGGCTGAGGTTCACCTCGCTGCGCGCACACCTACCAGGCTGGAACATGTTGCCAATAGCATTCGTGCCGCAGGCGGGTCTGCCAGCACATTTATTTTCGATGCGCTGGATGAGTCCGCGCGGCTTCCTGAGCTTGCCCATATTGATATTGTCGTCAACGCCACAGGCTTTATGCACGATCAGGGCAAACGCCTTGACGCGTTAACTCTTAGCGAATTCAGGCAGGGTTTTGATCCCTTCCTGACCGCGTACTTTAACATCGCCAAAACCGTTGCGCCCCGCATGGGCGGTGAACATGGCGGAACTCTGATTACCGTCGTCGCGCCCGCCGCGAATATGGCGATCTCCGGGCACCTGGGGCATATCGTTGGCTGCGCGGGAACCGAAGCGTTTACCCGGGCGCTTGCCGCAGAACTGGGGGTTAAAAATATTCGCGTCGTGTGCGTGCGTTCGCACGCGGTAGCCGACGCGATACAGGCAGGTTCGTATGTCGGTGCCATTTTCGCCGCTAAAGCGCAGGAGATGGGGATTACGGTCGAGCAGTTTCTCGGTGGTGCCGCGCAAAGTACCCTGACGCATCGCCTGCCAACGCTGGCACAGGTGGCCGACACAATTACGTTTCTGGCCTCAGATGCGGCAAGCGCCATCACGGGAACCTCCGTCAATATGACCGCAGGCGCAACCTAGCATCCGCCCTCGCCCGCAATTCTTCCCACCATTGCCCGGATCTCTTCGCGGGTTAACGGTGCCCGATCGGTAACAAAGTGCAGCGTCATCCCTTCGATAAACGCATCCAGTGCACGAGTGGTGACCGGGTCAAACCACTTCTCAAGCGTGGTCTGGCTCATCTTCATCCAGTCCTGCATCACCGTTTTGAGCGCCGTGCTGCGGTGCATAAAGGCGTAGAGTTGATACATCAGCGCCATGTTGTGCGGCGTCGTCACCTGCGAACTGTGGATCAGCGTGGTGATGGCTTCACACGCCATTTCAGGCCCGGTGACACCGGCGAAGAAATCCCGGTACTGTTGCGACATCTGCCGGGTAAACCACGTGAAAGCCTCCTCCAGCAGCGACTCCATACCCTCGAAATAATAGGTCATCGACCCTAGCGGCACACCTGCACAGGACGCGATTTTGCGGTGCGTGACGGCATGGATACCGTGCTCAGCGATGGTGTCCAGCGTCGCCTGCAGGATCTTCTCCCGGCGATGAGGATCGTTCGGTGGTCTGGTCATAAATTCCTCACGTAGTTTATGTACAAATGTACACAAACTTGCTAGTGTTGTCGCTATTGTTGTACTTCTGGTGCTAATCTCAATGACTCTCGCCTCCCCTCGTCGAACTCTGCAGCTACGTCTGTGGGCGCTGTTCATGTTCTTCTTTATTCCCGGTCTGCTGATGGCTTCCTGGGCCACGCGTACCCCCGCCATTCGCGATATTTTGTCCGTTTCTACGGCCGAGATGGGCATTGTGCTGTTCGGTCTGTCGATAGGCTCCATGAGCGGCATTCTTTGCTCGGCGTGGCTGGTGAAGCGCTTTGGTACACGGGCGGTGATCCGCACCACCATGTGCAGCGCTGTGTTCGGGATGGGGGTACTGAGCGTTGCGCTATGGTTTGCCTCACCGGTTCTGTTTGCCCTGGGGCTGACAATATTTGGCGGCAGCTTCGGTTCGGCGGAGGTCGCCATTAACGTTGAAGGGGCAACGGTCGAGCGTGAAATGAACAAAACCGTGCTGCCAATGATGCATGGCTTTTACAGCCTTGGCACGCTGGCCGGTGCGGGCGTGGGGATGGCACTGACGGCATTTGGCGTCACAGCCAATCTGCATATCCTGCTGGCAGCACTGGTTTGTATTATTCCGATTTTGACCGGTATCCGGGCAATCCCTGACGGCACAGGTAAGAACTCCTCGGATGAACAACATTCGGCGGAAAAAGGGCTTCCTTTCTACCGCGATATTCAGCTGATGCTGATCGGCGTGGTGGTGTTGGCGATGGCTTTCGCGGAAGGTTCCGCCAACGACTGGCTGCCGCTGCTGATGGTGGACGGCCACGGCTTTAGCCCGACCTCCGGCTCGCTGATCTACGCCGGATTTACGCTGGGAATGACCGTAGGGCGCTTTACCGGCGGCTGGTTTATCGATCGCTACAGCCGCGTGGCGGTGGTTCGCGCCAGTGCTCTGCTCGGAGGGCTGGGGATTGCGATGATCATCTTTGTGGATGTGGACTGGATTGCCGGCGTGTCGGTGATCCTCTGGGGTCTGGGTGCATCACTCGGCTTCCCGCTAACCATTTCGGCCGCCAGCGATACCGGCCCGGATGCGCCAACGCGCGTCAGCGTGGTGGCGACCACGGGCTACCTCGCTTTCCTGGTCGGGCCACCACTGCTTGGTTTCCTCGGCGAGCACTACGGGCTGCGCAGCGCCATGCTGGTGGTGTTAGGGCTGGTCATCATCGCAGCGCTGGTGGCGCGCGCGGTGGCAAAGCCGGAAACGAATCAAACGACACTGGAGAAGGGATATGAGCGTTAAACTGATCGCCGTCGACATGGATGGCACTTTCCTGAGTGATGCCAAGACCTATAATCGCCCGCGTTTTCTGGCCCAGTATGCGCGTATGAAGGCGCAAGGTATTCGCTTCGCGGTCGCCAGCGGCAACCAGTACTACCAGTTGATCTCCTTTTTCCCGGAGATCGCCCATGAAATTGCATTTGTCGCCGAAAATGGTGGCTGGGTCGTGAGCGAAGGGGAAGATGTCTTTAACGGTGAACTGTCGAAAGCCCATTTCGAGACCGTCGCCAACGTCTTAAACGACGTTCCGGGCATTGAGATCATCGCCTGCGGGAAAAGCAGCGCGTATACGCTGAAATGCTATGACGAGGGCTTTAAGGAGATCGCGGCGAAATACTACCACCGCCTCGAAATGGTGAGTAATTTCGACAACCTGAACGATATTTTCTTCAAGTTCGGGCTTAACGTTTCTGACGATGAAATCCCGCGTATACAGGCACTGCTGCATGAAAAACTGAGTGACATCATGGTGCCCGTCACGACCGGGCACGGCAGCATAGACCTGATCATCCCAGGCGTACATAAAGCCAATGGTCTGCGGATACTGCAAAAGCGCTGGGGCATAGACGACAGTGAAGTACTGGCCTTTGGTGATAGCGGTAATGACGTGGAGATGTTGCGCCAGTCCGGGTTCAGCTTTGCGATGGCAAATGCCAGACCGCATATTAAAGCGGTGGCGCGCTTTGAAGCGCCGCATAATAACGAGGAAGGTGTTCTGGATGTGATTGATAAGGTGCTGGAGGGGAAAGCACCGTTTAATTGATAGCGTGCGGTCTGGTGCCCTCCCCCTAACCCTCTCCCACAGGGAGAGGGAATTAGACTTAAGGCTGCAGGGCGTTTCCGACGCGTTTGTCTTTCAGGAACACCACCATCAGTCCAACCCATAGCACGCCGTTGGCGAGGTTAAACAGGCTGAACAGCCCGTTGCCGCCCATCGCATAAGCATGCTTGCTCACTTCGATACCGACGGTAAAAATTAGCATCTGCAACATTCCCATTGCCGCTGACACCGTACCTTTACTCATCTCGCTGGCAAACAGCGTCAGGCGTACCAGCCCGGCATTCGCTACACCAATCCCGAACGCATAAATGCTTAACCCTGCGGTCATCCACAGATACGCATGTGATGACACCACGGTCGCGACCGCAGCGACAATCAGCCCCGCCGCAATCGGCCAGCCGCCCATAATAATCAGCGAACGCACGGTGCGGCGTGACGTCAGACGTGCCAGCACCAGGTTACCTATTATCAACGCGCCGAAAATCGGCACCTGCAGCAGGCCATACTCGTAGCTGCTGAGCTTTTCACCGCTGATGATAATGACCGGAGACTGCGCAATCCACGCCAGCAGCGGCAGACTGACGAACCCCGTCGCCAGCGCACCCGCAACAAATCGTCCATTCCTGAGCACTTCTTTGTAATCCCGGCCCAGCTCTTTGAGCGAAAGTTTCTCGCCGATGCGGGTGGCCGTTTCCGGCATCGCACGGTGCAGGCCAAAGAACGCGATGGCGGCGAAAACAGCAAAGAGCACAAACATCCCTTCCCACGGCGCAACGTGCACCCACGCGGCCCCCACCAGCGGGCCGAGCAACGGGGCGATCAACGCCACATTCGCCATCAGTGCGGTGATCTTGATACACACCGCCTCTTCAAACGACTCCTGAATGGCGGCATACCCCACGGCACCGATAAAGCACAGACTCACCCCCTGCAGGAAACGCAGCAGGGTAAATTGTTCAATGTTTTGCGCCAGAAGCGTGGCAAGACAGGTCACGATAAACCACACCACGCCAGTCAGCATCACCGGACGGCGACCAATACGATCCGACAGTGGGCCTAACAGCCACTGTAAAAACATACCACCTGCCAGATAGGCGGTCATGGAGGTCGGCACCCATTCAATTCCCGCGTTGTACTGTTCCACAACGGCCAGCATACCGGGCTGGATCATATCGTTACCGATATAGGTAGAGAATTCGTAGAGCACCAGACACAGAGGAAAAAGCAACGCCTGACGACCCAGACGTGCTGCAGAAGAAGAACGGTTTAACATGCAATCTCTTTTTAATGACAAAATCGCGACGAGTGTAATGAAATGCCCCAGCCCGAGATAGTGATTTATCGAGGATAAACAGAAATAAGGCACATATCGTCTTCGTTTAAGGTTTCCTTAAGTTGACAGATTTATGATAGCCCCATTATTCGTCAACGACCCCAGATTATGGCACTCACCTCCAGCCGTTCAGAATTATCTAACTTACAGACAAATAAGACAAAACAACTTTACCGCTTACCGGCCCGCTTTTATGGTTACCAGCTTCTGGTCCTGATAGCCCTTGCCGTGCTGTTTACGTGGTTATCCCGCGATGAAACGCTCGACAAATGGGTGACCGGTTTTTGGTACGACGCGGCGACACAGAGTTTTCCACTGCAGAAAGACCATCTGCTGGATCTGCTGAACCACCGCATTGCGAAGTATATTGCCATCGCCTTAGGTGCTGTGGCGCTGTTTTACGGCGCTTACACGCGTAACACAAGACTGGTCACGGCTGCGTTGTTGATGGGGCTTGGCGCGCTGGTGGTTGGCGTACTGAAAAGTGTAAGCCATCACAGTTGCCCGTGGGATCTGGTGGAATACGGCGGAAAGGCTGTTGCTTATCCCCTGTTCAGTTCTGTCCCTGCAGACAGCGGTCCCGGGCGTTGTTTCCCCGGCGGTCACGCGTCCAGTGGCTTTATGGTCATGGGCCTGTTTTTTGCCTTCTGGCGCGAGCGTCCACGTCTGGCCTGGTCTTTTGTCGTACTTGGTGTGGTGTTAGGTCTGGTGATGGGTTATGGCCAGGTGATGCGCGGCGCACATTTCTTATCTCACAACCTGTGGGCTGGGTGGTGGGTTTGGTTTTCCCAGGTGGTGGTCTATGGCCTTGTTTCCACCCGGTTTGCTAAAGAGTAACGACGTTATGTTAGAGCAATTGAACTATGGACTGTTTTATCTGATCAACGCCACCCCGGCATCACCGGAGTGGATGATTGATATCGCCACTTTTTTTGCCAAAGATCTGATCAGTATCGTGCCAGTGCTGGCCGTGATCCTCTGGTTATGGGGGCCGCGCAAGCAGGTCGTCGCGCAGCGCCAGTTGGTTATCAAAGTTGCGATGGCCCTTGCGGTAAGCGTACTGGTAAGTTTTGCACTGGGGCATCTGTTCCCGCACGATCGTCCTTTCGTTGCCCACGCTGGCTATACCTTCCTGCATCATGCGCCTGATGACTCCTTCCCGAGCGACCACGGCACGGTGATTTTCACCTTTGCACTGGCGTTTTTGTTCTGGCACCGCCTGTGGTCTGGTGCGGTACTGATGGTGGTGGCGGCAGCTATCGCCTGGTCGCGTGTCTACCTGGGCGTACACTGGCCGCTGGATATGGTTGGCGGTTTCCTGGTGGGGCTGATTGGTTGCGTAAGTGCAGCGATCCTGTGGAGCCTCTTTGGTCAGGCGCTCTACCGCGGGATCTCCCAACTCTATCGTATCCTCTTTGCTATCCCGATCCGCAAAGGCTGGGTACGTGACTAACCCTGGCCCAACAGGTTACACTTGGACCCCCGCCCTGCGGGGGTTCACTTTTTCCACGCCGAGGATCTATGGAAACACGACGCGATGACCGCATTGCTCAGCTGCTACAGGCGCTGAAGCGCAGTGATAAGCTTCATCTTAAGGAAGCCGCCACCCTCCTCGGCGTTTCAGAGATGACCATTCGTCGTGATCTGAACAGCGACAGCGCACCCGTCGTGCTACTGGGCGGGTATATTGTGCTGGAGCCACGCAGTGCCAGCCACTACCTGATTAGCGATCAAAAAACGCGCCTGGTTGAAGAAAAACGTAAAGCCGCCCGGCTTGCGGCCTCACTGGTACAGCCGCATCAGACGCTGTTTTTTGACTGTGGCACGACAACACCGTGGATAATCGAAGCCATCGACAGCAGTATTCCTTTCACTGCTGTGTGTTATTCGCTGAACACCTTTCTGGCGCTTCAGGAGAAACCCGAGTGTCGGGTGATCCTCTGCGGTGGTGAGTTCCACGCCAGTAACGCCATTTTTAAGCCGCTCAATCTTCAGGATACGCTCAGCAATTTGTGCCCGGATATCGCATTTTACTCCGCAGCGGGCGTCAGTACCCGTCAGGGGGCGACCTGTTTTAACCTGGAAGAGCTGCCGGTGAAACACTGGGCATTAAGCGCCGCGCAGTATCATGTGCTGGTGGTGGATCACAGCAAGTTTGGCAAGGTGCGTCCGGCACGGATGGGAGAGCTGGCACAGTTCGATGCTATCGTCAGCGATTGCCGTCCGGATGAAGAGTATGTTGCGTATGCGAAGGCGCAGCAGGTGAAGTTGATGTATTGAGGTTGTGCCGGGTAAGCGCAGCGCCACCCGGCAAAAAACTTAGCTAAACCAGCTGCCAAACCAGCTATGGAATTTCATTAATACGAAATCCCACATCCGGCTGAAGAAGCCGCCCTCTTCAACTGCTTCCATCACAATCAGCGGACGCTGTTCAATCGACTTGCCATTAAGCTGGAAATCAATCGTCCCGACCACCTGGCCTTTTTTCAGCGGCGCGGTGAGCTGCGGATCGGTCAGGGTATAGCTGGCTTTCAGGTTTTTAAGCTGACCGCGTGGGATGGTCACTGACCCAGCCTCACCGGCCCCCAGGTTCACTTCGTTCTTATCACCAAACCAGACACGCTGGCTGACGAAGGTGGCATCCGGTTTAATCGGCGTCACCGTTTCAAAGAAGCGGAAGCCCCAGGTCAGTAATTTTTCTGATTCGTTAAAACGGATACGGTCGGTTTTAGTCCCCAGTACCACCGAGATCAAACGCATGTCACCCTGGGTTGCGGAGGCCACCAGGTTGTATCCCGCCCCGGCAGTGGTACCTGTCTTCATCCCGTCCACGTTGACGTTACTGCTCCACAGCAGGCGGTTGCGGTTCGGCTGACGAATTTTATTGAAGGTAAACTCTTTCTCTTTATGGATAGCGTATTCATCCGGCACGTCGTGGATCAGCGCTTTACCCAACAGCGCCATATCACGGGCGGTACTGAACTGGCCCGGCGAATCAAGACCGTGAACGGTTTTAAAGGTGGTGTTGGTCAGGCCCAGCTTTTGCGCATAGCCATTCATCAGACCGATAAATGAATCCTGACTGCCAGCGACATAATCCGCCAGTGCGATACAGGCGTCGTTACCGGACTGGATAATCACCCCTTTATTCAAATCAGAAACGGAAACCTGATCGCCTGGTTTAAGGAACATCACTGATGAGCCCCGCAGCGCCGGGTTGCCGGTCGCCCAGGCGTCCTTCCCGATGGTGACCATATCGTCAAGCTTGATCTTGCCTGCTTTTAACGCCTGGCCGACCACATAGCTGGTCATGATTTTGGTCAGACTGGCTGGATCGAGTTTCTCATCCGCATTGCCTTCCGCCAGCACTTTACCGCTGGAGTAGTCCATCAGGATCCAGGCGCGCGCGTCCACTGGCGGCGCTTCGGGCGCAGCCTGCTCAGCTGCGTAGAGAGTTGGTGCAAACAGGAAAAGGAGCGCAGAGCCTGTCGCAAGGCTGCGCAGAGAAGTCATTTTTCGCGTCATAAATGCCACCCGAGTGTCCATTCAAAAATTACGTCACATCACCGTGTCGCAAGAAGCGATGAGTAATAGCGCACTAAAACCGTTAAAGAAACCCAACGAGGGTAAAGTTATTAAAGTTTATGCAATAACATTCAGATACGCTTTGATTCAGGCGATTTTTTTGTCTTCTGTTGCGTAATTGTTAGGTTTATCTCACCATGGCAAAAAGCTGACTCGGATTCACATCTCATCGGGAGTAAATATGATTACGCTGTGGGGCAGGAACAATTCGACCAATGTTAAGAAAGTGCTCTGGACACTGGAGGAGCTGGATTTACCGTTCAATCAAATCATGGCTGGGTTGTCGTTTGGTGTGAACAAAGAGGCCGACTATCTGGCCATGAACCCGAACGGCCTGGTGCCGCTGCTGCGCGATGATGAAACAGACGCGACGCTTTGGGAGTCCAACACGATTGTGCGTTACCTTGCGGCCCAGTACGGCCAGGGCCGTCTGTGGGTAGAAAACCCGGCTCGTCGTGCTCAGGGTGAAAAGTGGATGGACTGGGCGAATCAGACGCTTTCGCCAACCCATCGCGTGATCCTGATGGGACTGATCAGAACACCAGAAGCCGAACGTGACTATCCCGCCATCCATGCCGCACAGGATGCCTGTGAAAACCTGTTTGCCATGATGGATGACGAACTGGCGAAGCACAAATGGTTCTCCGGTGACGCATTTGGCACAGGCGATATCGCCGTCGCGCCGTTTGTCTGGAACCTGACCAACATGGGCCTGAAGTGGACGCCACGCCCTCACCTTGAGCGCTGGTTAAAGCAGCTTAGCGATCGTCCGGCATACCGTAACGTCGTGATGATCCCGGTAACCTGATTACGTTCCGGACGGGCTGACTCTCAACAGTTGCCCGTCCGTCTCATCGGTCAGGACATACAGATACCCATCCGGTCCCACCCTCACATCACGGATACGCTGATCACGGTCGCCCAAAATCCGCCCGTCTTCCGTTACTTTATTGCCGCTCACGCTCAGCACGATAACGTCCTTTTCCTTCAGTGCGCCGATAAACAGTTTGTTTTTCCACTGCGGAAAGACGTCGCTGTTGTAGAACGCCATACCGCTCACGGCGGGCGAAACTTTCCAGACAAACAGCGGTTTTTCGGTTCCCTCAACGTGCTCACCTTTAGCTTCCGGGATTTTCAGGCCACTGTAGTTGATACCGTGCGTCGCCAGCGGCCAACCGTAGTTTTTCCCTCTCTCCGGGATATTGATTTCATCTCCGCCGCGCGGACCATGCTCGTTAAGCCACAGCGTGTCGTTCCAGGGATTCATCGCCATCCCCTGCGGGTTACGAATGCCGTAGGACCAGATTTCAGGCCGCGCGCCGGAGGTGTTCACGAACGGGTTATCCGCAGGCACTTTGCCGTCTTCCGTCAGGCGCACCACTTTGCCCTGCAGTTTATCCAGTTCCTGCGCCGTCGGTCGCTGGTTGTTCTCGCCGAGCCCAATAAAGAGATGGCCTTTACCATCGAACACCAGCCGCCCACCAAAATGGTTACCGGTAGAGAGTTTTGGCATCTGGCGGAACACCACCTGGAAACCGTCAATACGTGAAAGATCGTCGCTCAGGCGACCATAGCCCACCGCCGTTCCGGCTTTGCCGTCCTCCCCGGCTTCGGCGAAGCTTAGCCAGACGCGGCGCGACTTTTCAAAATCCGGGGCGAGAGCCACGTCCAGCAATCCTCCCTGACCGTTCGCCCATACCTTCGGCACGCCGACAATCGGAGCGGAAAGCCCGGTCCCGGCCTGCCAGTGTTTGAGTTGGCCTCCCCTGAGGGTCACCAGCAGCCCTTTATTATCCGGCAGAAACGCCAGAGACCAGGGGTGATCGAGTCTGTTTTGCAACACCTCGACGTTGACCGCGACCGGTGCGGCAAGAAGAGAAAATGATAATAACAACGCGGGCAGGAAAATGAGCGAGGTTCGAGGCATAACGCGCTCCTTTATCGGCATATGGCTTAAAGGTTAGCCATAACGCCCAGGCACGTTATCACTTTTACAAAAGCTTAATCAGAAGGGGGAGTTGCCTCCCCCCGATTCAGTACTGTTCGAGCTTCTCGTGCTCGTTCAGACACATGATGCAAAGAGAGAGCGTTGTCAGGCAGTTTTCAAGCTTCTCCGCGTTAACAGCGATAAAATTCGGGCAGTCGTGGCGTCCGTTCATCAGGCACACCCCTGCAATGGAGAGCACCTCAGCGGCGCGACGGAGCGCTATCAGCTCACTTTCGCAGTATTCCGCTTTCAGGGTCGGTGCTTTTTCACGCATGAAATTACATAGTTCAAACAGATTATCACGCAGATGTTCGCTTTCGCTGACTGACATATACCCTTTTGCCTTCCTCAACTGCAGGTACGCGGCCAGGTCGATTCGGGCGTTGATCAGCTTGTTCAGCAGATCGCGTTTCAGTCTGTCAACGGACATTCTCTTTCCTCCTCTGTCAGCCATTTTGCACATTCAGAATAAGGTTATTTTTTGTACAATTTAATGCCTCAGATCAATAAAACATAACTGATTAACATCATTTACAATGTTACAACACCCGCCAACCGCATCCGCCTTGCAAAGAGTGTATAAATCCCCCGCGATACGCTGTAAAATCCCGCCCTGATAACTCCATAATTGATGAATTTTTAACCTATGAGCAATGTTACGCACCAGCCGAAAATCGGCTTTGTCTCCCTGGGCTGCCCGAAAAACCTGGTGGATTCCGAACGTATCCTGACCGAACTGCGCACCGAGGGCTATGACGTGGTGCCAAGCTACGACAACGCCGATATGGTGATCGTTAATACCTGCGGGTTTATCGACAGCGCGGTTCAGGAGTCACTGGAAGCCATCGGTGAAGCCCTGACTGAAAACGGCAAAGTGATTGTGACCGGCTGCCTGGGCGCGAAAGAGGATCAGATCCGCGAAGTGCACCCGAAAGTGCTTGAGATCACCGGCCCACACAGCTACGAGCAGGTGCTGGAACATGTTCATCACTACGTGCCAAAACCAAAGCACAACCCGTTCCTGAGCCTGGTGCCAGAACAGGGTGTGAAGCTGACCCCACGCCACTACGCGTACCTGAAAATTTCTGAAGGCTGCAACCACCGCTGCACCTTCTGCATCATCCCGTCCATGCGTGGCGATCTGGTAAGCCGTCCAATTGGTGAAGTGCTGGCGGAAGCGAAACGTCTGGCTGATGCGGGCGTGAAGGAGTTGCTGGTCATCTCCCAGGATACTTCTGCCTACGGTGTGGATGTCAAACACCGCTCCGGTTTCCACAACGGTGAACCAGTGAAAACCAGCATGGTGGGCCTGTGCGAACAACTTTCTAAACTGGGTATCTGGACACGTCTGCATTACGTCTACCCTTACCCACACGTTGACGACGTGATCCCGCTGATGGCGGAAGGCAAAATTCTGCCGTATCTGGATATCCCACTGCAGCACGCCAGCCCACGCATTCTGAAGCTGATGAAGCGTCCTGGCTCCGTTGACCGCCAGCTGGCGCGCATCAAGCAGTGGCGTGAAATCTGCCCGGATCTAACCCTGCGCTCCACCTTCATCGTCGGCTTCCCGGGTGAAACCGAAGAAGACTTCCAGATGCTGCTCGACTTCCTGAAAGAAGCGCGTCTGGACCGCGTAGGTTGCTTCAAGTACAGCCCGGTAGAAGGCGCAACCGCCAATGAGCTGGCGGATCAGGTGCCGGAAGAGGTGAAAGAAGAGCGCTGGAACCGCTTCATGCAGCTGCAACAGCAGATCTCTGCTGAACGTCTGCAGGAAAAAGTGGGCCGCGAGATTATGGTCATCGTTGACGAAGTTGATGAAGAAGGCGCAATTGGCCGCAGCATGGCGGATGCCCCTGAAATCGACGGTGCGGTATACCTGAACGGCGAAACCAACGTTAAACCGGGTGATATTATCCGCGTGAAAGTTGAAAACGCCGACGAGTATGACCTGTGGGGTAGCCGGGTTTAATCTCCCCACTCCGCTTTTGTATGCCGGGTAAGGCGTAGCCGCCACCCGGCACATTCCTCTGCGCTATCCCTTAATCCTCGGATCCAGCGCATCACGCAGACCATCACCCAGCAGGTTAAACGCCAGCACGGTCAGGAAAATCGCCAGACTCGGGAAGATCGCCACGTGCGGCGCGATCACCATGTCTGCTCTCGCCTCATTCAGCATCGCGCCCCACTCCGGCGTCGGTGGCTGCGCCCCTAATCCCAGAAACGACAGGCTGGCCGCCGAGATAATCGACACGCCAATACGCATAGTGAAATAGACCACGATCGACGACACCGTCCCCGGCAGAATGTGGCTAAACAGGATCGTGGCATCGCTCGCTCCCATACTGCGCGCCGACTCAATAAACGTCTGCCGTTTCAGCACCAGCGTGTTGCCGCGCACCAGGCGGGCAAACGCCGGAATGGAGAAGACCGCAACCGCAACGATCACGTTCGCCATGCCACTGCCCATGATCGCCACCACCGCAATCGCCAGCAGAATCCCAGGGAAGGCAAACAACACATCGCAGATACGCATAATGATGCGATCCCACCAGCCTTCGTAATATCCGGCGATAAGACCCAGCACCGTCCCTGTCGCTGCGCCAATCAGCACCGCGAAGACCCCGGCGGCGAGCGAGATCTGCGCTCCAACCAGCACGCGGCTAAAAATATCGCGCCCGAGCGAATCCACCCCAAACCAGTGCAGCATGGAAGGACCGTCGTTCAGCCGGTCGTAATCAAAATAGTTTTCCGCATCAAAGGGCGCTATCCACGGCGCAACGATCGCCAGGACAATGAGCAGCAGCACAAATAACCCCGCAGTCATGGCCACCGGCTGACGGCGAAAACGTCGCCAGAATTCAGACCATGGCGTGCGGATATGATCCGGTTTTAGCCCCGGCATAGCGTTTAAAACGGCCTGACGTCGCCAGTTCAACAATCGCATCTCACTTATACCTGATGGCCGGGTTAATGGCGGCGTAGAGCACGTCCACCACTAAGTTGATAAGAATAAACTCCAGCGAAAAAAGCAGGACCTCCGCCTGAATCACCGGGTAGTCTCGCATCTCGACCGAATCGACAAGAAGGCGTCCCAGCCCCGGCCAGTTGAAGACCTTTTCCACCACAATAGAGCCGCCCAACAGGAAGCCAAACTGTAGCCCCATCATCGTAACCACCGGGATCATCGCATTGCGGAACCCGTGCTTGAGAACGACCCACTTCTCGCTCACCCCTTTCGCCCGCGCGGTGCGGATATAATCTTCGCTAAGCACGTCAACGAACGAGGCGCGAGTAAAGCGGGCCATCACCGCCGCAACAGCAGCCCCCAGCGTCATAGAGGGCAGAATATAGTGCTGCCAGGTATCCGCTCCGACGGTTGGTAACCAGCCCAGTTCGACCGAGAAGATCTGCATCAACAGCATCCCCAGCGCAAACGCCGGGAAAGAGATACCGGTCACGGCCAGCGCCATACCGAGCTTATCCGGCCAGCGGTTGCGCCAGACGGCCGCGACAATTCCAGCACCCAGCCCAAACAGTACCGCCCAGCTCATGCTGGCAATCGTTAACCAGAATGTTGGCATAAAACGGCTGGCAATCTCTTCTGACACCGGACGGCGCGACACCATCGAGGTGCCAAAGTCGCCCTGCAGAACGTTGCAGATATAATGAAGAAACTGCATATACATAGGCTGGTCGAGACCCAACTGTTTACGCACCAGGTCAATGACGGTGGCATCCGCTTCAGGCCCCGCAACCAGACGCGCCGGATCGCCCGGCAGCATATGAACAAACAAAAACACCAGCACCGCCACAATCAGCAGCGTCGGGATAAGCCCCAGCAAGCGTTTACAAACATAATTCAGCATGAGTGTTATTTTATATCCGCATCGTCAAAGCTAAAGCCGGTGTCCGGCATGATGTAGAAACCGGTCAACGCTTTGTTATGGGCTGACACCAGTTTCTCGACCACCAGCGGCACCCACGGTGACTCTTTCCAGATAATATCCTGAGCGTCTTTGTAGAGACGCGCTTTCTCATCTGGTTTGGTGGTTTTCAGTGCATCGGCCAGGTCTTTGTCCACCTGCGGGTTACTGTAGAACGCGGTATTGAACAGGGTTGGCGGCCAGTTCTGCGAAGCGAACAACGGTGATAACGCCCAGTCGGCTTCACCGGTCGAGGCCGTCCAGCCGGTGTAGAACATCCGCACGCCGCTCTCTTTTTGCCCTTTACCTTCCACTTCAGCCGCACGCTGTCCGGCATCCATCGCGGTGACCTGCACCTTAATCCCGACCTGCGCCAGCTGCTGCTGAGTGAACTGCAGCACTTTCTGCGCGGTACTGTGATTGTGTGACGACCACAGCGTGGTGCTAAACCCATTCGGGAAACCCGCCTCTTTCAGCAGCTCGCGCGCTTTGGCCGGATCGTACGGCCACGGCTGATAGCTTTGCGCATACGCGATAGCCGGTGGCAGCACGCCGGTCGCAGGAATGGCATAGCCGGCAAAAGCGACTTTCACCAGCGCCTGACGGTTAATGGCATAGTTGATGGCCTCACGTACCTTCGGGTTATCGAATGGCTTTTGCGTTACGTTCATACTGATGTAGCGCTGCATGATGGACGGGCTGGCAACCAGCTCCAGCTTACTGTTTTTCTGCAAAATGGCGGCCTGCTCATACGGGATCGGGAAAGCAAACTGCGCCTCGCCGGTTTGCAGCATCGCCGCACGGGTGTTGTTGTCCACCACCGGGCGCCAGGTAATGGTGTCCAGCTTCGGCAATCCCTGCTGCCAGTATCCAGCGAATTTTTTCACCTTCACAAAATCGGTCTGGTTCCAGGTGAGCAGTTCGTACGGGCCGGTCCCTACCGGATGGAAGCCGATCTCTTTACCGTATTTTTTCAGTGCGGCCGGGGAAATCATTACCGTCGCCGGATGCGCCAGGATGTTGATAAACGCAGAGAACGGCTCTTTCAGGGTGATTTTTACCGTTGTCGGGTTGACCACCTCGGTGCTGGCGATGTTTTTATACAGGTTGTAGCGCTTGAGGCTATTTTCCGGATTACTGGCGCGGTCGAGGTTAACTTTTACCGCCTCCGCATTGAAATCTGTACCATCCTGGAATTTCACGCCGGTTCTGAGCGTGATGGTATACACCAGCCCGTCGTCGGATACGGTGTACCCTTCAGCCAGAACGTTTTTGAGCTTCATCTCTTTATCCAGGCCAAAGAGACCCTGATAGAACGATTTCGCCACCGCCTGAGAGAGCGTGTCGTTGGCATCATACGGATCAAGCGTGGTGAAATTGGAGCCGACGGCCACCACCACATCTTTGGCAGCGAACGCGGGGCCAGCAGCCAGGGCTGCCGTCACGCTCGCAGCTAACATCCATCTACGCGCGACAAATTTAACCATTGTGTTCTCCTGCCTGTTGAATGTTATAGCCGCGAAAAGGCGTTGTCCTGACGCGGGGGGGCCACAAAATGGCCCGGACCGACTTCACGCAGCGTGACTCGCTCTACGGCCTCGCCGCGTTTACGAATATTGCCCGGCATTTCATCCTGCAGCAGCACGCGCTGGCCGTGACGATGCGCCGGATCGGCAACCGGTACAGCAGCAATAAGCTTGCGCGTGTACGGGTGTTGTGGGTTCTCAAACACCGCCCTTCGCGGACCAATCTCCACGATTTGCCCCATCAACATCACCGCCACGCGATGGCTGATGCGTTCGACCACCGCCATATCGTGTGAGATAAACAGGAAGGCGATGCCCATATCTCGCTGTAAATCGAGCAATAAATTGATGATTTGCGCGCGGATAGAGACATCCAGCGCCGAGACAGACTCATCGGCAATCACCACTTTTGGGTTTAACGCCAGCGCACGGGCAATACAAATACGTTGCCGCTGACCGCCGGAAAACTCGTGCGGATAACGCCAGGCATGTTCCGGCTTCAGACCGACGCGTTCCAGCAGCCAGGCCACGCGACGCTGTGCCGCGTCGCCATCGAGCAGGTTATGTACCCGCAGCGGCTCCATAATCGAGTACCCCACCGTATGACGTGGATCGAGGGAGGCATACGGATCCTGGAATATAAACTGGATATCCCGCCTTATCGTCTGCAGCTTACTGTCTGGCAACGTATCAATGCGTTCGCCGTTAAAGGTAATGCTACCTTCCTGAGATTCCACCAGCCGGAGCAACGCGCGCCCGGTAGTGGATTTCCCGCAACCGGACTCTCCCACCAGCGCCAGTGTTTCGCCTGGCCATAAATCAAAACTGACGTTTTCCACCGCATGCACTTCGCGCTTCACGCGATTAAGAATGCCGCTGCGCAGCGGAAAACGGGTGACCAGATCGCGCACCTCCAGAATAGGCCTACCTGGCACCACCGTGTCCTGCTCGCGTTCCTCCACTTCCGGCCCTGTCGCTTCAGGGGAAATCAACGGGAAGCGGCGCGGTAAATCACTACCGTTCATGGCCCCAAGACGCGGAACCGCCGCCAGCAGCGCTTTGGTGTAAGGGTGAACGGGCGCGTGGAAGATTTGCTCAACCGTACCGGTTTCCACCGCGTTGCCCTTGTGCATCACCAGAACGCGATCGGCAATATCGGCGACCACGCCCATATCGTGGGTGATGAAAATCACCCCCATTTCCATCTCCTGCTGCAGCACCTTGATGAGCTGCAGGATCTGCGCCTGGATCGTCACGTCCAGTGCCGTGGTCGGTTCATCGGCGATCAGCACTGCCGGGCGACAGGAGAGCGCCATCGCAATCATCACCCGCTGGCGCATGCCGCCTGAAAGTTGATGCGGATAACGTGCCAGAATGGCTTTCGCCTCCGGAATGCGCACCAGCTCCAGCATCCGTCTGGCTTCTTTGAGTGCTTCATCACCGCTCAACCCCTGATGTAACCGGATGGATTCGGCAATCTGCTCCCCGACCGGGAAGACCGGGTTCAGGGAGGTCATCGGCTCCTGAAAGATCATCGCAATATCCGCCCCGCGCACGCCCTGCATCTGGGCGGCGCTCAGCGTGTTTAAATCAATCACCTGGCGGTTGCGACGGCGCAGGAGCATTTTCTCGCTGCTGATTTGCCCACCTGTCTGTTCCAGCAGGCGCATCAATGCCAGCGCGGTGACCGATTTTCCGGAACCGGATTCACCGACAATCGCCAGCGTTTCGCCGCGCCTGAGCGAGAACGATAAATTCTGTACTGCGGGGATGAACTGCCGCTCTTCCTGAAACGCAATATTCAGTTGATGGACAGCCAGCACTTCGCGGTTGTCCAGCTCTTCACTGTGCGGCACGTGTTGCCCCCTTATTCACGATAGATCCCGGTACTGGGTTCATCACCGGCATATCCCCAGGCGCGGTACATGCCTTCGCTGTTGAACGGCAATGCCACATTGCCCTCATGATCCACCGCAATGAGCCCACCGACGCCGCCGAGCGCAGGCAGTTTTTCCATGACTACCCGCTCGCAGGCCTCAGCCAGACTCAAACCACCGTAATCCATCAGCGCGGTGATGTCATAAGCTGCAAGCGCGCGAATAAACACTTCTCCGGTTCCCGTGCACGACACGGCCGCCGTCGCGTTATTGGCATAGCAGCCGGCACCGGGCAATGGACTGTCGCCGACACGTCCAGGCAATTTGTTGGTCATCCCACCCGTGGAGGTGGCTGCCGCAAGGTTCCCGGCTTTATCGAGTGCCACCGCGCCGACCGTGCCCATTTTGGTGGTTTCATCGAGCGGTGCAGTATGGTCAAGCTGCGTCATGCCCGCCGAACGGGCTTCCAGCAGTTGCTGGTAACGTTCCGGCGTTGAAAACAGGTCAGGAGAAACAGATTCCATTCCGTGTTCACGGGCAAATTTTTCCGCTCCTGCGCCCGTCAGCAGCACATGCGGACTCTCTTCCATGACCAGACGCGCCGCCAGCACCGGGTTCCGTAGATGGCTGACACCTGCCACGGCCCCTGCTTTCAGGGTAATACCGTCCATCACGCAGGCATCCAGTTCGTGCGTTTCATCCCGGGTAAAGACTGAGCCGATCCCCGCGTTAAATAACGGGCACTCTTCCAGCAGACGAACCGCCTCGGTGACCACATCCAGCGCGCTTTCGCCCGCTTCCAGCATTTTCTGGCCCGTTTCCACAATGGAGTACAGCGCGTCAATATAACGCTTTTCCTGTTCTGGGCTGAGTTGTGCACGGGTGATTGCCCCGGCGCCGCCATGAATTGCGATTACCGCATTAACCATTCGCATCACCCATTAGCCTGATTTGCGGCTTTTTCTATAAATATCATTATCGTCGATGAAACTTCAGATGATTTTTGAATATAGAAAGACGTAACTGTGATGTAAAGCGTACACCCATCGGGTCATACAGTTAGCCGCACTTTTCTGCCATAATGAGCGCTTTCGTAGTTACTGTGCTGGAGCCCACCATGGATTTTACCGCCGGACTGATGCCGCTTGAGACGGCACTCACGCAGATGCTTGACCGACTTTCCCCGCTGCATGACGTTGAGACGCTGCCCCTCGTGCGCTGTTTTGGCCGTATTGCCGCTCGCGATATCGTCTCTCCGCTTAACGTGCCGGGGTTCGATAACTCCGCGATGGACGGTTACGCGGTGCGCCTGGCGGATATTCAGACAGGTCAGGCTCTGCCAGTGGCGGGTAAAGCCTTTGCGGGTCAGCCGTTTAGCGGTGAATGGCCTGCGGGCACCTGCGTACGCATCATGACCGGAGCACCTGTTCCGGCAGGCTGCGAGGCGGTAGTGATGCAGGAAGAGACTGAACAGACGGACGACGGTGTGCGCTTTACCGCTGGCGTTAAAGCGGGTCAGAACATCCGCCGCACAGGGGAAGACATCACACTCGGCGCGACAGTCTTTGCTGCGGGGCAGAAATTGACCGTGGGCGAGCTGCCCATACTGGCATCACTCGGCATCGCGGAAATCGACGTCGTTCGCAAGGTGCGCGTCGCTGTATTCTCCACTGGTGACGAGCTGCAGCTTCCGGGCCAGCCGCTGCAGGACGGCCAGATTTATGACACCAACCGTCTGGCGGTACACCTGATGCTTGAGCAACTGGGCTGCGAGGTGATTAACCTCGGTATCATTCCTGATGACCCGGAAAAACTGCGTGCGGCGTTTATCGAGGCGGACAAATCCGCTGATGTGGTCATCAGCTCCGGCGGCGTCTCCGTGGGCGAAGCGGATTACACCAAAACCATTCTTGAAGAGCTGGGTGAAATCGCCTTCTGGAAACTGGCTATCAAACCGGGCAAACCGTTCGCGTTTGGCAAGCTCAAGCACAGCTGGTTCTGCGGCCTGCCGGGTAACCCGGTCTCTGCCGCACTGACTTTCTACCAGTTGGTGATCCCGCTGCTGGCAAAACTTTCAGGCAACCACGCCAGCCCGCTACCGGTACGCCAGCGCGTACGTGCCGCCACGCGCCTGAAAAAATCACCGGGTCGTCTCGATTTCCAGCGCGGTATTCTGGCGCGCAACGCGGATGGCGAACTGGAAGTGAGCACCACCGGACACCAGGGTTCGCATATCTTCAGTTCCTTCAGTCAGGGCAACTGCTTTGTCGTGCTGGAACGCGAACGTGGCAATGTGGAAGCCGGTGAATGGGTTGAGGTTGAGAGCTTTAACCACCTGTTCGGAGGCTAAGATGACGGTGGAACTGACCGACCAGGAGATGATGCGCTACAACCGCCAGATTGTACTGCGTGGTTTTGATTTCGAGGGCCAGGAAGCGCTCAAGGCGGCCAGTGTGCTGGTCGTCGGTCTTGGCGGTCTGGGCTGCGCCGCCGCGCAGTATCTTGCGGCGGCAGGCGTGGGCAGGATGACATTGCTGGATTTTGATACCGTCTCGGTGTCTAACCTGCAGCGCCAGACGCTGCACAGCGATGCGACAATTGGCCAGCCAAAAGTGGAATCTGCACGCACGGCGCTGGCGCGCATCAACCCCAACGTTCAGTTCACTCTGATTAACGCGATGCTGGATGACGACGGGTTGTATGCGCAGATTGCGCAGCACGATCTGGTTCTCGACTGCACTGATAACGTCGCCGTCCGTAACCAGCTAAACGCAGGCTGTTTTGCCCATAAAACCCCGCTGGTTTCCGGCGCGGCGATCCGCATGGAGGGGCAAATCAGCGTCTTCACTTACGCTGAGGGAGAACCCTGCTACCGTTGCCTGAGCCGTTTGTTTGGCGAGAACGCGCTAACCTGCGTCGAAGCGGGTGTAATGGCACCGTTAGTTGGCGTTATCGGGTCATTGCAGGCAATGGAAGCGATCAAAGTGCTGACGCACTACGGCACGCCTGCGGCAGGGAAAATCGTGATGTATGATGCGATGACCTGCCAGTTCCGCGAGATGAAGCTGATGCGTAACCCGGGATGTGAGGTTTGTAGCAAATAAAACATAGGCCGGGTAAGCATAAGCGCCACCCGGCAACAGCATCAGAATCAGATAGACGTCCGGCCAAACGCCCCCTGCCAGTCCTGCTCAAACTTCACAATCGCCGCATCCACGGCCGGAGACGTAATAAACTGTTGCGCCACATCCAGCGGCAGCGTGATGGACTCGCAGCCTGCCAGCAGACAGTCCAGCGCCTGACGCGGCGTTTTAAAGCTCGCGGCCAGCACCTTTGACTGCGGTGCGTGCAGCGTCAGCAACTGCTGTAATTCCACAACCGTCTGGATCCCGTCCCCGCCCTGCGCATCCACGCGGTTAACGTAAGGGGCCACATATTCAGCCCCCGCCAGTGCGGACAGCATCCCCTGCGCAGCGCCGTACACCGCCGTACCCAGCGTCGGGATCCCTTCCGCTTTCAGCATTTTGATTGCCGCCAGCCCTTCCGCCGTCACCGGTACTTTCACGACCAGATCATTAATAATGGCACGTAGCTTACGTGCATCCTCAACCATCCCGTCTGCGGTCGTTGCCATAACTTGTGCAAACAGACGCCCCTTCCCACCCAGTGCGTCGTGCAGTTCCGGGAGCAAAACATCCAGCGGCGTTTTACCCGCCGCAACAATACTTGGATTCGTGGTCACGCCCGCCAGTGGGAAGATACGCGCCAGTTTTTTGACTGCCGCAACGTCAGATGTGTCGAGATAAAGTTCCATGATGTAACCCTCAAAATTAGCCTGCACTTACCCTATCACAGCAAAACCTGCTCAGTAGTTGACCTGCATCAAGATAACTTTCATTCGAAAGTAATTTAATCTTCATATGCAATACGAGAGGCGAAAACATGATCTTCAATATTCAGCGTTACTCCACCCACGATGGCCCCGGTATTCGTACCGTGGTGTTCCTGAAAGGCTGCTCGCTGGGCTGTCGCTGGTGCCAGAACCCGGAAAGCCGCGCCCGCACCCGGGATGTGCTGTTTGATGCGCGCCTGTGTCTGGACGGCTGCGATCTGTGTCAACAGGCGGCCCCGGGTTGTATCGAACGTGCGCTGAATGGCCTGGTCATCCACCGCGAGAAGCTGAGTGAAGAGACGCTTAATGCCCTCACCGACTGTTGCCCTACACAGGCTCTAACCGTGTGTGGTGAAGAAAAGCAGGTCGCAGACATTATGGCAACCGTGCTGCGCGATAAACCATTTTATGATCGCAGCGGCGGCGGGATCACCCTCTCCGGCGGCGAGCCATTTATGAACCCGCAACTGGCGCATGCCCTGTTTAAGGCCAGCCACGAACAGGGTATCCACACCGCCGTTGAAACCTGCCTTCACGTGCCGTGGCACTATATCGAGCCGTCATTACCGTATGTCGATCTGTTCCTCGCCGACCTTAAGCATGTGGATAGCGAGGTATTCAAACAATGGACGGATGGGTCAGCCAAACGGATCCTGGATAACCTGAAGCGCCTCGCGGCTGCCGGGAAAAAAATGACCATTCGTGTGCCGCTGATTCAGGGCTTCAACGCCGATGAAGCCTCTATTACCGCCATTACCAACTTCGCCGCCGACGAACTCGGTGTCGATGATATCCATTTCCTGCCGTATCACACGCTGGGCATGAACAAATACACCCTGCTCGGCCAACCTTACTCTGCCCCTGACAAACCGCTGGATAACCCTGCCCTGCTGGACTTCGCGCAGCAGTACGCCTGCCAGAAAGGGTTAACCGCGACCTTACGAGGATAAACTTATGACCACCCTGAATCTCAACACCCTCAGCGAGCGCATTAAAGCGCATAAAATGGCCCTGGTACATATTGTGAAGCCGCCGGTTTGTACCGAGCGCGCACAGCATTACACCGAGATGTACCAGCAGCATATGGACAAACCGATCCCGGTGCGTCGCGCCCTGGCGCTGGCACATCACCTGGCTGAACGTACCATCTGGATCAAACACGATGAGCTGATCATCGGTAACCAGGCAAGCGAAGTGCGCGCCGCGCCGATCTTCCCGGAATATACCGTCTCCTGGATTGAAAAAGAGATCGACGATTTGGCAGACCGCCCGGGCGCGGGCTTTGCGGTAAGCGAAGAGAACAAGCGCGTGCTGCATGAGATCTGCCCGTGGTGGCGCGGCCAGACGGTGCAGGATCGCTGCTACGGTATGTTCACCGACGAGCAAAAAGGTTTGCTGGAAACCGGCATTATCAAGGCGGAAGGCAACATGACTTCGGGTGATGCACACCTGGCTGTTAACTTCCCGCTGGTACTGGAGAAAGGTCTTGATGGTCTGCGTGCCAAAGTGGCTGAGCGCCGCTCGCGCATCAACCTGACGGTGCTGGAAGACCTGCACGGTGATCAGTTCCTGAAGGCGATTGATATCGTGCTGGAAGCGGTAAGCCTGCACATCACGCGCTTTGCCAATCTGGCGCGTGAAATGGCTGCGACTGAAACCCGCGAAAGCCGCCGCGACGAGCTGCTGGCGATGGCAGAAAACTGTGACGTGATAGCCCATGAACCACCCAAAACCTTCTGGCAGGCGCTGCAGCTGTGCTACTTCATTCAGTTGATCCTGCAGATTGAATCCAACGGTCACTCCGTCTCCTTTGCGCGTATGGACCAGTATCTCTATCCGTACTACCGTCGCGACGTGGAGCTGAACCAGAGTCTTGACCGCGAACACGCCATCGAACTGCTGCACAGCTGCTGGCTGAAACTGCTGGAAGTGAACAAGATCCGCTCCGGCTCGCACTCTAAAGCCTCTGCCGGCAGCCCGCTGTACCAAAACGTCACTATCGGTGGTCAGAAACTGGTGAACGGCGAGCCAATGGATGCCGTAAACCCGCTCTCCTACGCCATTCTGGAATCCTGCGGTCGTCTGCGCTCAACCCAGCCAAACCTGAGCGTGCGTTACCACGCGGGTATGAGCAACGACTTCCTCGACGCCTGCGTACAGGTGATCCGCTGCGGCTTCGGTATGCCCGCGTTTAATAACGATGAAATCGTGATCCCGGAATTCATCAAGCTCGGCGTGGAAAAAGACGATGCGTATGACTATGCGGCAATCGGCTGTATCGAAACCGCGGTGGGCGGCAAGTGGGGTTATCGCTGCACCGGTATGAGTTTCATTAACTTTGCCCGCGTGATGCTCGCCGCGCTGGAAGGCGGTCGCGATGCCACCAGCGGCAAGGTCTTCCTGCCGCAGGAGAAAGCGCTCTCTGCCGGTAATTTCGATAACTTCGAAGAAGTGATGGCGGCCTGGGATAGCCAGATCCGCTACTACACCCGTAAATCTATTGAGATTGAATATGTGGTGGAT
Source organism: Enterobacter sp. 342 (assembly GCF_036663495.1). Taxonomy (NCBI): domain Bacteria; kingdom Pseudomonadati; phylum Pseudomonadota; class Gammaproteobacteria; order Enterobacterales; family Enterobacteriaceae; genus Enterobacter; species Enterobacter sp. 342. Next base: position 122,354 of record NZ_JAWUEI010000002.1, on the reverse strand, counting down.
ACGATGCTGGAAGAAAATGTTCACGACATTCTCTGCTCGGCTCTGGTGGACGACTGCATCGAGCGTGCGAAAAGCATCAAGCAAGGCGGCGCGAAATACGACTGGGTTTCGGGTCTGCAGGTGGGGATCGCCAACCTCGGCAACAGCCTGGCGGCGGTGAAGAAACTGGTCTTCGAGCAGGGTACGATTGGTCAGCAGCAGCTTGCCGCCGCCCTGGCAGATGATTTCGACGGGCTGACCCACGAGCAGCTGCGACAGCGTCTCATCAACGGTGCGCCGAAGTACGGCAACGACGACGACAGCGTGGACATGCTGCTGACGCGTGCCTATCAGACCTACATTGAAGAGCTGAAGCAGTACCACAACCCGCGCTATGGTCGCGGCCCGATTGGCGGTAATTACTACGCAGGTACGTCGTCCATCTCCGCAAACGTGCCGTTTGGTGCGGCAACGATGGCGACCCCGGACGGACGTAAGGCGCACACCCCGCTGGCGGAAGGGGCAAGCCCGGCCTCCGGTACTGACCACCTTGGCCCGACGGCGGTGATCGGCTCTGTGGGTAAACTGCCGACGGAAGCGATTCTCGGTGGCGTGCTGTTAAACCAGAAACTGAACCCGTCGACGCTGGAAAACGACAGCGATCGCCAGAAGCTGATGGTGCTGCTGCGCACCTTCTTTGAGGTGCATAAAGGCTGGCATATTCAGTACAACATCGTCTCGCGTGAAACGCTGCTGGAAGCGAAGAAACATCCTGACCAATATCGTGACCTGGTCGTACGCGTGGCAGGCTACTCGGCGTTCTTTACCGCCCTGTCGCCGGATGCGCAGGACGATATTATTGCGCGAACTGAACATACGCTGTAAAAAAACGCCCGGTGGCGCTGCGCTTACCGGGCCTACATTGTCTCCCCGTAGGCCGGGTAAGGCGTAGCCACCACCCGGCTTTTTACTTTCATTCGAAATTAAATTTGTGCTCTCCGTCACCTTGTTATTAGAATGTTTCAAACGCAGTGATCCAGGAGCGCAATGTATGACCGTAAAAGTTATCGTCACCGATATGGACGGAACTTTCCTTAATGATGCCAAGCAGTACGATCGTGACCGCTTCCAGGCGCAGTTTGAACAGCTTAAAGCCCGAGATATTGAATTCGTTGTCGCCAGCGGCAACCAGTATTACCAGCTCATCTCCTTCTTTCCGGAACTGAAAGATCAGATCTCCTTTGTGGCCGAAAACGGCGCACTGGTGTTCGACCACGGCGAGCAGATTTTCCATGGCGAACTGACGCGTCACGAATCGCAAATCGTTATTGGCGAACTGCTGAAAGACAAAGGGCTGAATTTTGTAGCCTGCGGCCTTGAAAGTGCATACGTCAGCGACCAGGCTCCGGAGGCCTTCGTGGCACTGATGTCAAAACACTATCACCGTTTAAAACGCATCAGTGATTACCACGAAATCGACGACGTCCTGTTTAAGTTCTCCCTGAACCTGCCGGATAGCGATATCCCGAATCTTATCGACAAACTGCATGTGTCGCTGGATGGCATCATGAAGCCCGTCACCAGCGGCTTTGGCTTCGTTGATTTGATTATCCCTGGCCTGCACAAAGCCAACGGCATTAGCCGTCTGTTGAAGCGCTGGAAGATCTCCCCGCAGGAGTGTGTGGCTATTGGCGACAGCGGTAACGATGCCGAAATGCTGAAACTGGTGAAATATTCCTTTGCGATGGGCAACGCGGCAGAAAGCATCAAAGAGATCAGCCGCTACAGCACCGACGATAACAATCATCAGGGCGCACTGAATGTCATTCAGGCGGTGCTCGACGAGCATTCTCCTTTCGACGCGTAATCCTCTCCTCGCCGGGGCTTTGCTCCGGCTTTTCCCGGCTTTTCCCTTCTTTTCCATCCTGTGGCACACGTCAAGTTTTTAAACTTGCATTAACTTATTTTTAACTTAAAGTATCACTTGTAGATATTTTTACTTTCGAATGAAAGATTCGAGGCAGTTATGACCTTTACCAGTGAAACTTTGCCAGCAGATCACAAAGCGGCAATCCGTCAGTTAAAACGTGAGTTACGCGCGCAGATCGGTGACGTGCAGGCGGTGTTCAACAAGCTCAGTGATAAAATTGCCACCCGCGTGGCGGAAATCAACGCGCTGAAAAACAAAGGCGAAACCGTCTGGCCGGTGATCCCGTTTGCCGATGTAAAAAACGGCACGATCAGTGCTGAACTGCGCGAAGCCGTTAAACGTCGTGGCTGTGCAGTCATCAAGAACCACTTCCCGCGCGAGCAGGCGCTGGCGTGGGATCAGTCGATGCTCGATTACCTCGATCTCAACAAGTTTGACGAGGTATATAAAGGCCCGGGCGATAACTTCTTTGGCACCTTAACGGCCTCTCGCCCGGAAATTTACCCGATCTACTGGTCGCAGGCACAAATGCAGGCGCGTCAGAGCGAAGAGATGGCACAGGTGCAGTCGTTCCTGAACCGTTTATGGACATTCGAGAGCAACGGTAAAACCTGGTTCGACCCGGACGTGAGCGTAATTTATCCGGATCGTATTCGTCGTCGTCCACCGGGAACCACCTCAAAAGGACTGGGCGCACATACCGACTCCGGCGCGCTGGAGCGCTGGCTGTTACCGGCTTATCAGCAGGTGTTTGCCCGTGTCTTCGACGGCAACGTCGATAAATATGATCCATGGAACGCCGCGCACCGCACCGAAGTGGAAGAGTACACTGTCGATAACACCACCAAATGTTCGGTGTTCCGCACCTTCCAGGGCTGGACGGCACTGTCGGACATGATCCCGGGCCAGGGGTTACTGCACGTGGTGCCGATCCCGGAAGCTATGGCTTACATTCTGCTGCGTCCGCTGCTGGATGACGTGCCGGAAGACGAACTGTGCGGCGTCGCACCAGGGCGTGTACTGCCGATTTCCGAAAAATGGCACCCACTGTTAATCGAAGCGTTAACCAGTATCCCGGCGCTGGAAGCAGGCGATTCCGTATGGTGGCACTGTGATGTTATTCACTCCGTCGCACCCGTGGAAAATCAGCAGGGCTGGGGCAATGTGATGTACATTCCTGCCGCGCCGATGTGCGAGAAAAATCTCGCCTATGCGAAGAAGGTCAAGCAAGCGCTGGAAACCGGCGCATCGCCGGGTGATTTCCCGCGTGAAGATTATGAAAAAACCTGGCAGGACCGCTTTACCGTGAACGATCTCAACATCCACGGCAAGCGTGCGCTGGGCATGGTTTAACTGTCGTATAGCCCTTCCCGCTCAACGGCGGTGCGTCGTTTTCCCTGACGTATCCGCCGTACCGATTCCCGCACGGTCAGCGTGCCGTTAAGCAGCAATGTTCCTACCGGCGCATCCGGGCGCATCAGCCGCTGCTGCAGCATATGTACCGCCTCCGTTCCCAGTTCATCACGGGGGACATGCACGGCCGTCAGAGGAACATCCTGAATCGCCGCCAGATTAAACCCGTCGATACTCATCACCGACACGTCCTGCGGCACGCGAAGACCGTGGTTTTGCAGCGCGCTGATGGTGCCCGCCGCCATAAAGTCGCCGCCCACCAAAAACGCGGTAGGTAAATCCTTCCCCTGCATTTCGTCGAGCCAGTTGCTGACCAGCTGTTCCGTTTCGCGTGCGCTGAAGCTGGGCACCACCAGCAGGTCATGTTTATCGCTGAACTTCAGGTTATGGGACAGCCACGCATCGCGGATCCCCGCCAGGCGCTGCTCCATGGTGTAGCGTCGCAGACACAGCACGTTCATCACCTCACGGTGTCCCATCTCGAACAGATATTCCGCCGCCCGCTCGCCAATGGCGCGATGATCCGGCGCGACGGCTGGCAGACGCATATGGCGGTCACGACAGTTAATCAGCATGCAGGGTTTACCCACATCCACCGCCAGATCGTGGATATGCGGATCGTCGATACCGAGCAAAATGGCGGCCTGGGTATCCGGTTCGTTCATCCGTGCCAGAAAAAGTTGCGCGTCGCTGTCGTTCTCTTCCAGCGCACAGTAGCGTAACCGCACTTCGTGGGATGCCAGTCCTTTACCTACACTCTGGATCACACGGTAGTAAAAGATGTCGGACCGCTCGTCAAACGCCCGCTGGGGGGCAAAAACCACCAGGCTGTTAAGCAGCAGACGCCCTGCCGCCATACCGTCCATCACCCCCAGCTCTCGCGCGCACGCCAGCACCTTTGCACGCGCTTTTTCGCTGGTATTCGCTTTTCCCGCCAGCACACGCGATACAGTGCTGATTGAAAGCTGCGTTCGGGCGGCGATTTCGGTGATTTTTAGCCTTTTGTCCATTTTGTGATCTGGCTCCATTTGCGAAATGAAAAAATTTTCATAGCGTATCTATCAGGCAATAACTGACATAAAAGCCATCATGCCAGAGGGTTCAGGTCAGTTATGAGAAATTTTGCACAAAATCCACTATTGCCTACTCATTTTCTCCCTTAAGGTGAACTTGTCACACAACTTCCATACTAGTTGTATACCAATTGAAGCAGTATAACCGGATAGAAATCAAAGCCATAAAAAACTGTGTGACACCTGAACCTCCGTCCCCTTACCGTCCGTCTTGTGGAGAGTAAAATGAGTCAGGACATCAATAACACTGTTGCGGCAAGCAAAACCCGTCGCGTCATCAAGAACCTGCGCTGGTACGTGCTGGTGCTGTTCTTACTTGGCGTCACTGTTAACTACATCACCCGAAACTCATTAGGGATCCTCGCCCCGGAACTGAAAGAGAGCCTCGGGATCACCACCGAGCAATATTCCTGGATCGTGGGAGCATTCCAGATCGCCTATACCATTTTCCAGCCTCTGTGCGGCTGGTTGATTGACGTCATCGGCCTGAAGATTGGCTTTATGGTCTGCGCCGGGATCTGGGCGCTGATGTGTATTTTCCATGCAGGTGCCGGAAGCTGGCTGCACCTGGCTATTCTGCGCTTCTTTATGGGTGCCTCAGAAGCCGCCGCTACCCCGGCGAACGCCAAAACCATCGGCGAATGGTTCCCGAAATCAGAGCGTCCTGTGGCCGCCGGCTGGGCGGGTGTGGGCTTCTCCATCGGCGCGATGCTGGCTCCACCTATCATCTACTTTGCGCACGCCTCGTTCGGCTGGCAGGGCGCGTTTATGTTTACCGGCGTGCTGGCGCTGCTGTGGGTGATTCTATGGTGGGCGTTCTACTACAACCCGGAACAGCACCCGAACCTGAGCAAAGAAGAGCTGGCGTTTATCAAGCAGGATAACGAACCGCCTGCGGTGAAACTGCCCTTCCTGACCGCGCTGAAAACCGTCTCGAAGAACAAACGTTTCTACGGCATCGCCATTCCGGCCTTTATGGCAGAACCTGCCTGGGCAGTACTGAGTTTCTGGGTACCGCTGTACCTCGCCAAAGAGCACGGTATGGACCTGAAGCAGATTGCGATGTTTGCCTGGTTACCGTTCCTCGCTGCGGATCTCGGCAGCGTGGCGAGTGGTTACCTGACGCGTCTGTATACCCGCCTGTTCGGCTGCTCTCGCGTTAACTCGGTGGTCGCAAGCTCCGTGACGGGTGCGTTCCTGATGATCTCTTTGGGCATCGTCGCCATTACCCGCGACCCATATATCACTATTGTGCTGATCTCCATCGGTGGCTTCGGGCACCAGATCATCTCCTGCATGCTGAGCGCCCTGGTGGTGGAATCGTTTGATAAGGGCCAGATGGCAACCGTCAACGGCATGCGTGGCTCGGCGGCATGGATCGCCAGTTTCCTGTTCTCACTTTTGATTGGTGTGACTGCCGACAAAATCGGCTTTAACCCACTGTTTATTGCCATGGGCTTCTTTGACCTGATTGGCGCTGTCTTCCTGGTAGCATTTATTGCTGAACGTCGCGCCAAGCGCGCCTGATAGTGGATGTAGTGATTATGAAAACCCTGAAAAACTGGACCATTGATACGCAGTCGGCAAACCATCTGGAACTGCTGGTCGATAACCAGCACCGCCTGTGCCTGTATGTGCTGGAAGAGAACCTGTTCCGCGTGCTGATCAAACGCAAAGGCGAACTGGCGCTGGACCGCACCTGGAGCATCGCCCCGGAGCAAGACGTGCCGTGGGAAGGTCGCCGTCGCGATGATTTAAGCGGTTTCACTTGTCCTGCCTGGACGCTGACGCAGCAGGATAAAACGTTAACCGTGGCAACCGAACAGCTTCGCGTGACCGTACACCAGCCGCTGTGGCTCGAATGGCACTACCGTAACGACGCAGGTGAATGGCAACCGCTGGTCAATGACCGTCCGACCAGCGCTTACCTGCTGAATGCCCACGGCGATGGCGTGGCACACTACCTGAGCCGTCGTAAGGACGAGCGCTTTTACGGCCTGGGTGAAAAAGCCGGTGATTTACAGCGTAACGGCAAGCGCTATGAGATGCGCAATCTCGACGCAATGGGTTATAACGCGGCCAGCACTGACCCACTATACAAGCATATTCCCTTCACTATCACCCGTCGTGATGATGTGAGCTATGGTCTGTTCTACGACAACCTGAGCAGCTGCTGGCTGGATCTGGGTAACGAAATTGATAACTACCACACCGCCTACCGCCGCTGGCAGGCGGAAGCGGGCGATATTGATTACTACATCTTCACCGGTAAACGCGTTCTGGACGTCACCAAAGCGTTTGTACGCCTGACCGGGAAAACGTTGTTCGGGCCGAAGTGGAGCCTCGGATACAGCGGCTCGACCATGCACTATACCGACGCACCGGACGCGCAGAACCAGTTGATGAACTTCATTCGCCTGTGCGAAGAGCACGCCATTCCATGCGACTCGTTCCAGCTCTCGTCGGGCTATACCTCGATCAACGGCAAACGTTACGTCTTTAACTGGAACTACGACAAGGTGCCGCAGCCAAAGGTAATGAGCCAGGCATTCCACGACGCGGGGCTGAAACTTGCCGCGAACATCAAGCCGTGCCTGCTGCAGGATCATCCGCGCTATAATGAAGTGGCGGAAAGCGGCCTGTTCATTCGCGATTCAGAAACCGATACCCCCGAACGTTCCAGCTTCTGGGATGACGAAGGTTCTCATCTCGATTTTACCAACCCGCAGACAGTGCAATGGTGGCAGGAAGGTGTGACCACGCAACTGCTGGAGATGGGTATCGACTCCACCTGGAACGACAATAACGAGTATGAGGTATGGGATGGTGAAGCCCGCTGTTATGGTTTCGGTAAAGAGATTGCCATCAAGCATATTCGCCCGGTGATGCCGCTTTTGATGATGCGCGCCTCGCTGGAAGCGCAGCAGCGCTTTGCCCCGGAAAAACGTCCGTATCTGATCTCTCGTTCCGGCTGTGCAGGGATGCAGCGTTACGTTCAGACCTGGAGTGGCGATAACCGCACCAACTGGGACACCCTACGCTTTAATATTCGCATGGGCCTGGGGATGAGTTTGTCCGGACTGTTTAACGTCGGTCACGACGTGGGCGGTTTCTCTGGCGATAAACCGGATGCCGAACTGTTTGTCCGCTGGGTACAAAACGGCGTGATGCATCCACGTTTTACCATTCACTCGTGGAATGACGACCATACCGTTAACGAGCCGTGGATGTATCCCGGTGTCACGCCAGCCATTCGTAGCGCCATTGAACTGCGTTATCGTCTGCTGCCGTATCTCTACACTCTGCTCTGGCAGGCGCATGCTGACGACGAACCGATGCTGCGCCCGACGTTCCTCGACCACGAACACGATGCGCAAACCTTTGAAGAGTGCGATGAGTTCCTGCTGGGCCGCGACATCCTGGTCGCAAGCGTGGTCGAAGCCGGTCAACGCGAACGTCGCGTCTGGCTGCCGGATAATGAAACGGGCTGGTATGACTTTTACACCCATGCATGGTTCTCCGGCGGGCAATGGATCGACCTCGACGCCCCGCTGGAAAAACTCCCTCTGTTGGTGCGCGCCGGGGCCGGTCTGCCGCTCAGTGAACGCATCAGCCATGTGAATGCTGAGAAAGACGACACCCGCGAGCTGAAGCTGTTCCCGGTAAAAGGCGTTGGTACCAGCACCGGTCTGCAGTTTGAAGATGACGGCGAAAGCTGGGGTTACCAGAACGGCAATGCGTTGTGGGTTGAATGGGAAATGGTGTGCGACGGCGCCACCATCAACCTGAAGGTCAACGCGCGCGGGGATTATCGTCCGGCGTGGAAAGCGCTGAAGGTGTCATTACCGGCGGGGGAAAAACGTACGCTGCGGGTGAATGGTGTTGAAGGGAGTGAGTGGGTAGTGTAGTGCGGCCTGATGCCCTCACCCTAACCCTCTCCCACCGGGAGAGGGAATAAAAGCACTACATCTTTCCCTAAGTATTTCGCGCTGCAGGAAGGCGGCAAACCAGTGAATCCCCGGGAGCTTACATAAGTAAGTGACCGGGGTGAACAGGTGAAGCCAACGCATCTGCAGCGTGAAAGACGACGGGAAATTAGCTTTCGATACCTTTACTGCGCAGATAATCTTCATAGTTACCGGTGAAGTCCACCACGCGCTCTGGCGTAATTTCAATCACGCGGGTCGCCAGCGAGCTGACGAACTCACGGTCGTGAGAGACGAAGATCAGAGTCCCCTGATACATCTCCAGCGCCATGTTCAGCGATTCGATAGATTCCATATCCAGGTGGTTGGTTGGTTCGTCCATCACCAGGATATTTGGTTTTTCCATCATCAGCTTGCCGAACAGCATACGGCCCTTCTCACCACCGGAGAGCACTTTAGCTGGCTTTTTGATGTCGTCCTGGCTGAACAGCAGACGCCCCAGAATACTGCGCACCGCCTGCTCGTCGTCGCCTTCCTGCTTCCACTGGCTCATCCAGTCAAAGACGGTCAGGTCGTTTTCGAACTCGTATTCGTGGTCCTGTGCATAGTAACCAATCTGGGCGTTTTCAGACCATTTAACCGTACCGTTATCCGGCTGCAGTTCGCCGACCAGGGTTTTGAGCATGGTGGATTTACCCACGCCGTTAGCACCCAGAATGGCAATTTTCTCACCAACTTCCAGCAGTAAATTGAAATTTTTGAACAACGGACCTTCATCGAAACCTTTAGTAAGGGCTTCCACTTCCAGTGCGTTACGGAACAGTTTCTTATCTTGCTCGAAACGAATGAACGGGTTCTGACGGCTGGACGCTTTGACTTCTTCCAGCTTGATTTTATCGATCTGGCGCGCACGCGAGGTCGCCTGACGGGATTTAGAGGCGTTAGCGCTAAAGCGGCTGACGAAGGACTGCAGGTCAGCAATTTGCGCTTTCTTCTTGGCGTTATCGGCCAGCAGACGTTCACGCGCCTGGGTGGCAGCCGTCATGTATTCATCGTAGTTGCCCGGATAAACGCGCAGCTCGCCGTAGTCCAGATCCGCCATGTGCGTACACACCATATTCAGGAAGTGACGGTCGTGCGAAATGATGATCATGGTGCTGTCGCGATCGTTCAGCGTCTGCTCCAGCCAGCGGATGGTGTCGATGTCCAGGTTGTTCGTCGGTTCATCGAGCAACAGGATGTCCGGGTTGGAGAACAGCGCCTGAGCCAGCAGCACACGCAGTTTCCAGCCAGGCGCGACTTCGCTCATCGGGCCGTAGTGTTGTTCTACCGGAATGCCGACGCCCAGCAGCAGTTCACCTGCACGCGCTTCCGCAGAGTAACCGTCCATCTCACCGTATTGCGTTTCCAGTTCGGCCACTTTATAGCCGTCTTCTTCGCTCATCTCGGCCAGCGCGTAAATACGGTCGCGCTCTTGTTTTACTTCCCACAGCTCCGCGTGTCCCATGATCACCGTGTCGAGCACAGTGAATTCTTCGAAGGCGAACTGATCCTGACGCAGCTTACCGATGCGCTCATTAGGATCGAGCGATACGTTGCCGAGCGTCGGCTCCAGGTCACCGCCAAGAATTTTCATAAAGGTGGATTTACCGCTACCGTTGGCACCAATCAGGCCGTAACGGTTGCCGCCGCCAAATTTGACGGAAATGTTTTCGAACAGCGGCTTACTGCCAAACTGCATAGTGACGTTGCTGGTAACTAACACGGAGAGATTCCTGCGAAAAGTGTGATAAACACGGCATTATGCCACAATTCCGAATTGAGATCCCCTGTTGCCGCAATCCACTAAACTTTAACAAAATCGAAAAAAGTGTGATTTCGTACACATCTGAATTCCCTGTTAGCGGGAATGCACATATAATGCGCTCCCATCAAATTCAGACTTATTCAACTAATCGCCAGAGTGGCTCAGATACCTCGCATAACATGAACATGAAATTAACAACGCTTTTTGCGGCGGCGTTAGCCGTAGTAGGTTTTTGTAAGACCGCGTCTGCGGTGACTTATCCGCTGCCAACCGACGGTAGCCGTCTGGTGGGTCAAAACCAGGTGGTGACGGTGCCTGAGGGCAACACTCAGCCACTGGAGTATTTCGCTGCACAGTACCAGTTGGGCCTGTCCAACATGCTGGAAGCGAACCCGGGCGTTGACCCGTATCTGCCGAAAGCAGGTACCGTGCTGAATATTCCACAGCAGCTGATCCTGCCGGATACCGTTCATGAAGGTATCGTGATTAACAGTGCGGAAATGCGTCTGTATTACTACCCGAAAGGCACCAACACCGTAATCGTGCTGCCGATTGGTATCGGCCAGTTGGGTAAAGACACCCCGCTGAACTGGACCACCAAAGTTGAGCGTAAGAAAGCAGGCCCAACCTGGACACCTACTGCCAAAATGCACGCGGAATACATCGCTGCGGGCGAACCGCTGCCAGCCGTTGTTCCGGCAGGCCCGGATAACCCAATGGGTCTGTACGCGCTGTACATTGGCCGTCTGTATGCGATCCACGGTACCAACGCTAACTTCGGTATCGGCCTGCGCGTCAGCCACGGCTGTGTGCGTCTGCGTAACGAAGACATCAAATTCTTGTTCGAAAACGTACCTGTCGGCACGCGCGTGCAGTTCATAAACGAACCGGTGAAAGCCACGTCTGAGCCAGATGGCAGCCGTTACATTGAAGTGCACAACCCGCTGTCCACCAGCGAAGATCAGATCAACAATAACGAAATCGTACCGGTTACGCTGAACAGCGCAGTGCAGTCAGTGACCTCTCAACCGGACGTAGAGACGACGATTGTTGACCAGGCCGTTCAGAACCGCTCTGGTATGCCGGTGCGTTTGAACTAATCAAACAGCTCCACTGAAGCCTCTTAATAAGACCCCTAATTTTTGGGGTCTTATTGCTCTTCAACGCCCTCATCATGTCTGAAAAGCAATTATTGTCGTAAGTCCCATTCTTGCCATTTTATGCTAACCCAGCGGGGTTACATCCCATCATATAAGTGTTATGATGCGCGTACTTGTAAAATCAGTTTAATCTGTATTTATCAGGTTTTTTTATTTCCTGGAGCCCGTTCAGTTTGATGATCAGTATTAATTTAACAACAACAAAATCGCGCCTTTATCTCTGTTCGCAAACAGTGTGGTCACTGACGAACCAGAGTAAGAAGGTAGATCAAATTGTTGTGTGGGTCTCCAGCACACCTTATCTCAGTGACGAAGGCATCACTGAAGAGCCTGAATGGGCGCAGAAAATTCGCCAGACGGGCACCAATCTGGTCTTTAAGTGGGTTAAAAACACCGGGCCTTATCGAAAATTGTTTCCGGCGCTACAAGCAGCAGACGAAGACGATATTCTGATTTATGCTGACGACGACGCTATCTACAACGAAATTTGGGCGGAAACACTGCTGGATGATTTTTATCGCCACAATCAGGAATTTGTGGTGGCAGCGCGTGTGCGAGAAACGGTAAAAAAGAAGAAAGATCTTCTTGATACCTATCGTAATTTCCCACTTATCACGGTCCCAAAAGTCGTTGAACAGAACTATATCATCACGGGTCTCGGCGGTGTTGTACTCAAGAAGAGAATGATCCCGGAATATTTCCATTATAACGAGGACTTCATTAAGGTTTGTCCTCGCGCGGATGATATTTGGATCAGCAAACTGATTCAGCTAACCAAAACTCCTGTCTATGTTTCTGCGCAAAGTATTCGTTTTGTTCATGAAATAATCCATGACTACGGTTTATCACGTGACAATACCAGCAAAATAAAACGTTCCTGGCTTCAAAAAGTCCGTTTAACGTTCAAACCGGGTCAAATCCAGCATCTGTGTCAGAATGATCTTTATATACAAGACACCGACAGCTATTTCGAGTCGTGTGCCTGACAGAGTAGCTAGCCGTTATTGACGATCACGATCCCACCATGATCGTAACGATAGTGACAGTGGGCATACTCCAGTGGTGTGCCATCCTCCAGATAAATAACCTGCTCCACTTCCAGCACAGGGTCGCTCTGCTCGCAGACCAGATGTTGTCTGTCCAGCGCATTCGGTTTTAACGCCCGCACAATCCGGTACGACCCCATAATTTTCAGCCCCAGCGTCTCCTGGACATACTGAAATACCGAGCCCTCAAGATGGTTTTTCGTCAGGCCGGGGACCAGGTTCATTGGCATCACCGTTGAATCCAGCGACATGGGTTCTCCGTTGAGCAAACGTAAACGAATAAAGTCATAGACAGGCGCATCGGCGTTAATCATCAGCGATGCCTGCTCTTTCTCGTTCGGGAAACGCAGCTCAAAGTGCACCACCTGGCTGGTCACCGTTCCCAGATGTTCCCACGTTTTAGTCGCCCCAAAGTAGTCACTGCCAGAGAGATCCCATTGCGAAAGCTGAAGGAAATTTTTGCGAATAAACGTCCCCTGTCCCTGGCGGGTATAGACAAGTCCTTCCACGATCAACTGCCGCATCGCCTGCTGGATGGTCATCCGGCTGGAGTTGAACTCCGCCGCCAGCGCAAACTGATCCGGCAGCGGTTCATTGGCGGCATATTGCTGGCTGATAATGCGTTTCTTAATTTCCCGCGCTATGGTGATGTACTTCGCCGCCATCGTCCTTCCTTTCTGCTAGTTTTCTATCCCGCTGTTTTTCAACGCCACTCTCTCGGCAATTTTGAGGAAAGGCAGGTAGAAGAATACACCAAAAACAATGATTGCCAACTGCACCACCACCGCACGCCAGTCTCCTGCTGTCGCCAGCCAGGCACTCAGGATGGGTGGCGTTGTCCAGGGGATCATCACTACACAGCGCGACATTAATCCCAGCGTGGTACAGAGCCAGGCAAAGTAGATGCCAATAGCAGGCAAAAGTACAAAGGGGATCATCAACGGCAAATTAAACACAATTGGCAAGCCAAAAATGACCGGCTCGTTGATGTTGAACAGGCCAGGCGCCAGCGACAGGCGCGCCACCTGTTTCGCCGATTTTTGGCGCGAGAAGATAAAAATTGCTATCAACAGGGAAATGGTACTGCCCGTGCCGCCCACCATGCCAAACGTCGGCACGAAGATGTTATTGATGATGTGTGGTATTGGCTGACCGTTAGCAAAGGCCAGCATATTCTCGTTGGTGTTGATTAGCAGGAACGGCTCCAGCACCACGCTATTGACCACCGACTGATGAATTCCAAGCGTGAACAGGAAATTACCAAAACTGTAGATAAAGATCGTGCCCGGCAGACTGGTGTTGATTAGCCGCAGTGGCTGCTGAATAAAGGTAGTGATCAGGTGGATCAAATCCGTATGCAGTACGCTTGCCAGCAGCGCTGCCAGTACCGCAAACAGAGAGAGCGTGAGAATAGTCGGGATGAGCGCGGTAAAGGATTTACTCACCGCGGGTGGCACATTTTCCCCGAGCGAAATATGCAGTGCTTTCAGGCGCGAAATAGCAATAAACAACTCCGTTGAAAGCAAACCTATCAACACCCCGGCGAAAATCCCGGTGGAGCCGATATTGGCAAACGTCAGCACCTGGGTGACGTTCACCGTGGTATCGCTGCCGACGGGCGTGAGCTGTAAGCGCATCGGCATCATGATGATAAAACTGCTGACCGCGATAACCACTGCCGAGACCGGATTGTCGAAATCTTTGTTACGCGCCAGCGACCAGGCAATCATTGGAGCCAATAGCAGAGCAGCGATATTCAGCGTACCGTTGATTATCGCCTCCCCCCACAGCTTACATTGTGCCAGCGTGTCGCCTTCAAAGATCCACGGAAACACCACATTATTCACCAGCACCGCCAGACCCGCGAGGATGAAAATCGGCATTACCGTGGCGAAAGCATCGCGCAGGGAACGCAAGTGCACCTGGTTTGCCAGACGCGCCGAGAACTCTACAAATTTATCGACAAAGGACTGCATATGCGGTGTTATTTTTGTTTCAGACATAGCGGATATTTCCCATCAATCAGTCACAAAAACGGCCCGGCAGCGTACAACTTACATCTCGCGTCCGTTGGTATGGATAACCTGTTTTAACCACGCGTAACTTTTCTTCGGCACACGTTTCAGGTCTTTCAGGTCGTGGTTTTCCCGGTTGACGTAAACCACACCGTAGCGTTTACGCATGTCCCCCTGAGAGCTGAGAATGTCGATGAGGCCCCAGCCGAGATAGCCCATCACTTCTGCACCATCTTCAAAGATCGCTTCTTTCATGGCCTCGATATGCGCCCGGTGATAGTCGATACGGTAGGTATCTTCGATCGGATTTACACCATCCCAGGACTCGATCACCCCAATGCCGTTTTCGATCGGGAAGACCGGCATGCGCCAGTCATTGGCATAACGCGTGATGATGGTGCGGAACCCGAGCGGATCTATCTGCCAGTTCCATTCGGTAGCCTTCAGGTACGGATTATTTTTCTCACCCTGCAGCAGGTAATAATTAACCGGTGTGCCTTCGGGGATTGCATCACTGTCCAGGGTTTTACTGGCGTAGTAGCTGAACGCCATAAAGTCGTTTTTAGTACGCGCCAAAAGCTGGAGATCGTCAGCACGGTAGATGTCACTAAAGCCTTCCTGTTCCACCACTGCCAACACCGCCGGGCTGTAGCCCTGGCCGGCAAAGACGCGCAGCAGGTTCTGGTTGAGGAACTCGTCGTATTGTTGCGCACAGAATATATCGCGCGGTTTGCAGGTGGCCGGATAGATCAACTGATGCGCCAGCATGCCGCCCATCAATTTTCCCGGTTTAGTCTGGTGCAGATACTCAGTCAACGCCATGTGCGCCACCATTGTATGGTGCTGTAGCTCATACAACTCGCGCAGGGTTTTCTCCCCTTTCATATAGCCGGAAATCCGGAAAGCTTCCGGCATATGGAAGATGTTCTGCTCGTTGAAGGTCAGCCAGTACTTCACGCGATCACCGAAGCAGTCGATCATCTTTTTGCCATAACGGATAAAGGCATCCATCACATGGCGATCATTAAAACCGTTGTACTCCTGCGCCAGCGCCAGAGGCATATCGAAGTGATAGAGACAAATCATCGGCTCTATACCACGAGCAATCAGATCGTCAATAAAGCGGTCGTAAAAGGCGATACCTTCGTCATTAAAATCACCATCTCCCTGCGGGCAGACGCGGCTCCAGGCGATCTGAAAGCGATAGCAATTCATGCCCAGGTCCTGCATCAGGTCAAAATCTTCCCGATAACGGTGGTAAGAGTCTGTTGCGACTTTCCAGTCCGAGACGTTTTCCCCGGCCTCACGAATGTCATACACCGACATCCCCTTCCCGCCCTCGTTCCATGCACCTTCCGTCTGCATGCTCGATACCGAGTTACCCCATAAAAAGTTGGCTGGCAGTAATTGATTCATCGTCCCCTCTCATATGACTAGTCATTTAAAGTTACATGACTAGTCATATAGGCGAAGATGAAAAATCAATCAAAGAGGAAGATCGTTTTTTGTGAGCAATGCGAGGAAAAAAACCCGGTGATCAAGCCGCCACCGGGATAAGAAAGGTTACTGTTGCATTAACTGATTGCGGCGATATTCCCCCTGCCGCTCCAGCATCCAGCCAGGATATTCGCGTGGCAACGCGCTTACGGCATCGAGCTGTTTTAGCTCTTGTTCGCTCAGGCTGATCCCGGTCGCGGCAATATTATCGTCCAGTTGCTCAACGCGTTTGGCACCAATAATCACGCTGGTCACGGCTTTTTGATGCAGCAGCCACGCCAGCGCGATTTGCGCCACGGAGCCCCCCTTGCTTTCGGCGATAGTGCGCATCACGTCCACGCAGTCGAAGGCGCGCTCTTTATTCACCGGAGGGAAATCGAACTCCAGACGACGGCCACCCGCTTCACTTTGCCCGTCACGTTCATATTTTCCGCTCAGAAGACCGCCCGCCAGCGGGCTCCAGACCATCAGTCCAACTCCTTCGCTCTGCATCATCGGTACCAGCTCACGTTCAAGGTCGCGTCCGGCAATGGTGTAATACGCCTGCAGAGATGCGAAACGCGCCAGCCCAAGACGTTCAGAAATACCGAGCGCTTTGGTAATTTGCCACGCCGCCCAGTTCGATACGCCGATATAACGTACATGGCCGTGCTGCACCAGATTATCCAGCGCATAGAGCATCTCTTCGATGGGAGTTGCTGGGTCAAAACCGTGTAGCTGATAGAGATCGATATGATCGAGCTGGAGGCGGCGCAGGCTCTCTTTTACGCTGCTGATGATGTGGTAGCGGGAACTGCCGCGTGAGTTCACCCCCGCCGTGCCCGTTTCACCGAACACTTTGGTGGCAACCACCACGTTCTCACGCGGTATTTTCAGGTTTTTCAGCGCCTGACCGGTGATCTCCTCTGAGCGTCCTTCAGAGTAAACGTCCGCGGTGTCGATAAAGTTTATCCCGGCGTCCAGCGCGCGACCCACAAGCTGCTCGGCGTCGCGTTGCTGCAGTTGACCAATCTTGCCCCACATCCCCCCTTCTCCGCCGAAGGTCATGGTGCCGAGGCACAGTTCGGAAACAAACAGACCGGTATTGCCCAGTTTTTGATAACGCATACGACACACCTCTCAATGTTCATTCAATGGCGACCAGAGAGTTATACCTCTCTGGTTCTCATTGCGAATGTGTCGTTTCTGTCTATTTCTTGCCCATTTCTCTAAAGCAGTAAAAAGCCTGCCAGTGCCGCCCAAATCAACATTGGGATCGACCAGACATGGAAGCGCCACCAGATACGGCGATCGTTAGCCATACGCAGGGCAATCAGATTGGCCAGAGAACCGGGCAGGAGCCCAAATCCGCCGATGTTAACTGCCCAGGCCAGGAGCGTGTCAGGTGGCACATAGTTGAGCAGCAGAATGGTGGCCGGCACATTACTGATAAACTGAGACAGGCCAATCGCCGTCAGCCACAAACCAGGCTGGGGAAGCGTGCTGACACTGTGAAGAACGTTTTGCAGTACCGGAAGCTGGATAAGGAGATGCACATCAATAAACATCGCCATGAAGACCAGCAATAACGTCCAGTCCACGCTCACCAGAACGCGCCGCGCCAGGAGGACAAACCCCGCGGCCACGAGCAGGACACCCACCAGCTCATATTTCAGCTCCAGCGCGAACAGAAAGACGATATACAGTCCCAGGCAGCTCCAGACAAGACGAGGTTGCCACTGTGGACCCATTGTTCCGCTGTGGTATTGCAGTTTTTTATCAGGAAACGCAAACCAGCAAACCGCCAGTAGCGACAACATCATCACCAGTGCCAGCGGGGCCATCTGCCAGGTAAATACGGCAAACGACAACCCGGAACGTCCCCAGAGGAGGATATTTTGTGGGTTACCAATGGGAGTCAAAAGAGAACCGGCATTCACGGCCAGCGCTTCAAAGATGATCAGCCTGCTTACCGGGATCTCACAAAGCTTTCGCAGCGTGAGCGTGAGGGGCACGATGATAAACAGTGCTACGTCGTTGGTCAAAAAGGTCGACAGCACCGCAGCAGAGAAGACCATAAACAGTGACAACTTACGCTCGGTGGCAAAGCGGCGCACCATTTTGCGTCCCAGCACGTCAAAATAGCCGCTCAGCTCAACACCTTTAGTGAGCATCATTAAACCGCTCAGGGTAATGATGGTTCGCCAGTCAATCGCCGCAGGCCAGGCATGTGGCGCAAAAGGGACAAAGAAGCTCAACCCTGCGCCAACAACTAATAAGAGATGAAAGAAACGGTCGCGTGCCAGGGCTTGTAATCCAGGAATATTCATTCAGCGGAGGAACCATATTTAAGAGTAAATTCACGAAACTTCACCAGCGTCTCTTCGCTAACGTGGTGTTCCATTCCTTCCGCATCCCGGCGGGCGATCTCCGGACTTACACCCAGTACCAGTAAAAAGTTCTCAACGAGCTGATGGCGCTCGCGGCTCTCCTGCGCAAGCTTGTCCCCTTCCGGCGTCAGGAAAACACCGCGCCAGGGAATCATTTCAATGAGCCCCACAGAAGCCAGTCGCTTTAACATTTTAGCAACGGTAGGTTGCGAAACCCCCAGTCTGGCAGCCATATCAACCTGACGCGCTTCCCCGACCTCACGGATCAGATCGGAAATCAACTCCACATAATCATCAATCAGTTCACGTCGGTGCGCTTCACGTACCTGGCGGAACCCTTCAACGTGCTCTTCAACATTCACCAGTTGCGTCGTTTTTCTCATCGTTGGCTTACCTGCGCGACGGTTCATTGTACTTCCTCAGTGGGGTGACGCTTCCAGCGCCCGGTATCGAGAGCGCACATTGTAAACCATCACTCTGTAAGCACAAAAAATTAACGAAATAGCCATAGCTATACAATATAGCCTGTGCTATATCTGTATGTAATGCAGTCACCCTTCATGGATCGAAGGGATCTAAAATCAGGAGGTCTTATGAACGAATTCAAGAGGTGTATGACCGTGTTTACTCACTCCCCCTTTAAAGTGCGCTTAATGCTGTTGAACATGCTGTGCGATATGTTTAGCAACAAACCGCAACAGGACGATAAACCTTCTCACTAAGCGGCGTTGCGGTACGCCGCTTCATTTTTCCGTCATAATCCCTCTGTACGATGGCGTTTAGCCGCCTTATTCCCGATCTTTTTTACGGATTTGCAGTCCCCTTCGCAAAACATCTGCTTAGCAACTGTTGATATTATTTACTACTCGCACTATCTTCTTGCAGCCCTGCACAATTTGCGGCTCGCTGAAGCGGACCCTCATTCCCTCTCCACGCACTGTCAGGCAGGTTATGACCCTTGACGCCAGGGTGAGCACATGGCGTTTTTATCCATGATAGTGACCTATGAATTTAACCCTGATAGATACTGTTGTTACCCGCAGCCGGGCCCTAAACCCGTGGACGGGGTTTTACTTTTTGCAGTCATTGCTGATTAACTTTGCGCTTGGCTATCCCTTTAGTCTGCTCTATGCGGTCGCTTTCACCTGCATTTTGCATTTGCTATGGCGAGCCGCACCGCGCGCGCAAAAAACGTTAATCGGGATCTGCTCGCTGGTTGCTGCGCTCTATTTCCCGTTTGGTCAGGCGTACGGCTCACCAAACTTTAATACCCTGCTCGCGCTGCACTCGACCAACATGGAAGAGTCGACGGAGATCCTGACGATCTTCCCATGGTACAGCTACGTGGTTGGGCTCTTTATTTTCGCGTTGGGCGTTATCGCCATCCGTCGTCAGTCGGGCGAGAAAAAATCCTGGGGTAAGATCGAAATACTCTGTCTGGTGTTCAGCATTGCCGTGGCGTTTGTCGCCCCTATCCAGAATATTCCCTGGGACGGTAAGCTAAGGCTCATCAATATCGGCTATCCAGTTTTCCGCTTCGTGAAAGACGTCGTAGTCAATAATAAAGAGGTTCTCGACGAGCAGGCCCGCATGGCTGAACTTTCCAATATGAAAGACACCTGGAACGTGCTGGCTGTTAAGCCGAAATATCACACCTATGTGGTGGTGATTGGCGAAAGCGCGCGTCGCGATGCCATGGGGGCGTTTGGTGGACACTGGGATAACACGCCGTTTGCCAGTTCGGTTAATGGCACACTGTTTACCGATTATGTCGCGGCCAGCGGTTCAACGCAGAAATCGCTCGGTCTGACGCTCAACCGTGTGGTTGATGGCAAACCACAATACCAGGATAACTTTGTCACGCTGGCAAACCGCGCAGGTTTTCAGACATGGTGGTTCTCCAATCAGGGGCAAATTGGTGAATACGATACGGCCATCGCCAGTATCGCTAAGCGTGCTGATGAAGTGCAGTTCCTGAAGAGCGGCGACTTTGAAGCCGATAAAAATACGAAAGATGAAGCGCTGCTGAAAATGACGTCGCAGGTCTTTGCCACCCCGCGTACGCAGCCTCAGTTGATTGTCCTGCACCTGATGGGATCGCATCCGCAGGCCTGCGATCGCACTGGTGGGAAGTACGCCGAGTTCGTGCAGTCCAAAGAGACCTCTTGTTATCTCTATACCATGACGCAAACCGACGACCTGCTCAGCAAGTTGTACGAGCAGTTACGCAATACGGGCGACAGCTTCTCGCTGGTCTATTTCTCAGATCACGGGCTGGCGTTTAAAGAACGTGGAAAAGAGGTGCAGTATCTGGCGCACGATGACAAGTTCCAGCAGAACTTCCAGGTACCCTTTATGGTGCTGTCGAGTGACGATAAAAAACATCGCGTCATCAAAGCCCGACGTTCAGCAAATGATTTTCTGCAGTTCTTCTCTCAGTGGACGGGGATCTCTGCCGAGCAGATAAAAACGGCTTACCCATTTGTTTCAGGTAAGAAAGCTCCCCCAGTTTACGTTACCAACTTCAAGTTACAGAAAGTTGACTACAACCATCTGGGCACGGATATCTTCGATATAAAGAGTAAGTAAGCATTACCCTCTTCCACGGAAGAGGGTACAAAGACAAAAAAAATCCGCCACATTGGGCGGATTTTTTATTAGCTCACCGGAGTGATTAGAAGCGGTAACCTACGCCCGCGATCCAGGTGCCAACGTCAACGTTGCGGATACGGCTCTGCTCATAAGAGAAGTCCAGAGCAACGTCCTGGATTGGGTTGAACTGCAGGCCTGCGCCATAGGAGAAGCCGTAGTCGCTGTTGCTTGCAGTGCGGTTCAGACCCTGGTTTTCGGTCTGCTGGAATTTACCGTAGCCAACACCTACAACACCGTAGATGCTTGCCCAGTCGTTCAGACGGTAAGCTGGACCAGCAGTGATACCGTAGTACTGACCTTTGTTGTATGCGCCGTTCTCAGAACGATCTTTCTCGGTGTAAGTGAAAGAACCGATCACGCCCAGCGGGTTGTTATCCTGCTCGTAGCGATACTTCAGGTTGAAACCGTTAGCTTTGTTCATCACGCCCTGATAGTCGCTCTGAGCGTAACCACCGGTAACGGTAGAAGTAGCAGCTACAGCGGTACCTGCGGAAACAGCCAGTACAGCGGCCAGTGCTGAAAGACATGCAATTTTTTTCATAACCACCTCAAATGTGCTTCAAGTAAGTCCGTAAGTTTTAAATATATCAAAAAAATTTGCGAAACTCTTTGTGATTCGTGATGTCTAAAGGTTCCTTTCCTGTAACAGAACATTTCCAGCTTCAGCTATCTCTTTCAAATCACATGCAATTTTCACTACAAAACGCCCATAGTGCGCGCCTGCGCTGTTACATTCATCCAGATTATTCCTAATCTGACAGGCGATAAATCCAACAACGCTTAACCATTTTACGGATTTCACGTGGTTTTTTTTCAACGGCGTCTCAACCGTTGCAACATAATTCCTTTACACTGCAACCTTTACTTCATTTGACATAAGCTGACAGGAGAAAGGATGCCTGGGTTATCCCGCACATCGTCGGTCTGGTTGCCGGTAGCAGTCATACTCATAGCAATGTTGTCCATTCAAAGTGGTGCCTCGCTGGCAAAATCGCTTTTTCCGCTGGTTGGTGCCCCTGGAGTCACTGCCCTGCGTATCGTGTTGGGTACGGCAATACTGGTGGTTATTTTCAAACCCTGGCGTTTACGCTTCAAAAAAGAGCAGCGTTTACCCCTGCTATTTTATGGTTTGTCCCTGGGGGCAATGAACTATCTGTTCTATCTCTCCATCCAGACAATACCTCTGGGGATCGCCGTTGCGCTGGAATTTACCGGCCCGCTGGCCGTGGCACTCTTCTCCTCGCGTCGGCCGGTGGATTTTATCTGGGTCGTGTTAGCCGTTCTGGGGTTATGGTTCTTGCTGCCGCTGGGTCAGAATGTTTCTGAGATTGATCTGACAGGCGCGGCGCTGGCCTTAGGTGCAGGCGCCTGCTGGGCTATCTATATACTCACGGGTCAACGCGCTGGGGAAGAGCATGGCCCGGCAACCGTCGCATTGGGTTCACTGATTGCGGCTATCGTGTTTGTGCCCATCGGTATGGCCCAGGCAACAGAATCTATCTGGCAATGGTCAGTTATGCCGATTGGGCTGGCGGTCGCTATTCTCTCTACAGCACTCCCCTATTCTCTGGAGATGATTGCCCTTACGCGCCTGCCGACGCGCATATTTGGCACCCTGATGAGTATGGAGCCTGCGCTCGCCGCAATCTCCGGGATGGTGTTTCTTGGCGAAACCCTGACATTGACCCAGACGCTGGCGCTCTGCTCGATTATTGCGGCCTCAATGGGATCGACGCTGACCATGCGTTCTGAACCTAAAGTTGAAAAGGTCAATATCAACTAAGGTCTTATATTCTGCATGGCTTCACCGCCATGCAGAATAAAGGCCAGGTCGACAGGCGTTATAATTTCACACACAGTTTGTCATATTATCGAAATATGCTCCTTCCCCCGCCAACCCCAGTAACAAATTAAGATCAATCCGTATCATATTGTGAATAACCATTTAATTTCAATAAGTTAAATTCTCAACTCTCTTATCTCTATTAAACTGATAGGTACAGCCAAACCGCAGACAAAAAAACCGATGCTATACTTAGTTCCGTAATTACCTGGGACATAAACATCAAGAGGATATGAGATTATGAGTACCGCTAAACTGGTGAAAACGAAAGCGTCTAATCTGCTTTATACCCGTAACGATGTATCGGATAGCGACAAAAAAGCGACCATTGAGTTGTTGAATCGCCAGGTGATCCAGTTCATCGATCTTTCGCTGATCACCAAACAAGCCCACTGGAATATGCGCGGTGCAAACTTTATTGCCGTTCATGAAATGCTGGATGGCTTCCGTACTGCTCTGGTCACCCACCTTGATACGATGGCCGAACGTGCCGTTCAGTTAGGTGGTGTGGCATTGGGTACCACACAGGTGATTAACAGTAAAACACCACTGAAAAGTTACCCGCTGGATATCCATACCGTTCAGGATCACCTGAAAGAGCTTGCAGACCGCTACGCGATAGTCGCAAACGATGTACGTAAAGCGATTAGCGAAGCAAAAGATGAAGACACAGCTGATATCTTCACCGCCGCTTCTCGTGATCTGGACCAATTCCTGTGGTTCATTGAATCTAACATCGAATAATTCATCGGAATTTTCTCTTCAACCCTCGCCTGTGGCGAGGGTTTTGCACATCTATGGTGCACGTTTTTTCCCTGAGACAGTGCAAACGTGAAAAAATTGTAATAATCACCTCACACAACCGTTAACGAGAGATTGTTTTTTCGTCAGAATTTACGCTAAATATCTCTCCGTCAGTTGCCCCAAACGAAGCGCACCAAAACAGTGCTCCACTTTGGTGCAATCAGCCATCATTGCCCTGTTTATTGTGCAATGCATGACATCATCCCCTTTGCAAAACAACAAGTTGTAAAGTTGGCACGATTTTTTCATTGTGCCACATGTTCTCGCAGGGGATCGCCCCGTGGATATAAAAGGAAATGCTATGAAGTCTGTATTAAAAGTTTCACTGGCTGCACTTACCCTGGCTTTTGCGGTGTCTTCTCAGGCTGCCGACAAACTGGTTGTGGCGACCGACACGGCGTTCGTTCCGTTTGAATTCAAACAGGGTGATAAATACGTTGGTTTTGATGTGGATTTGTGGGCTGCTATCGCAAAAGAACTCAAACTGGATTACACCCTGAAGCCAATGGACTTCAGCGGCATCATCCCGGCACTGCAAACCAAAAACGTTGATCTGGCTCTGGCCGGTATCACCATCACTGATGAACGTAAAAAAGCCATCGACTTCTCTGACGGCTACTACAAAAGCGGCCTGCTGGTCATGGTTAAAGCCGACAATAACGACGTAAAAAGCGTGAAAGATCTCGACGGTAAAGTGGTTGCAGTGAAGAGCGGCACCGGTTCTGTTGATTACGCAAAAGCAAATATCAAAACTAAAGACCTGCGTCAGTTCCCGAACATCGACAACGCGTACATGGAACTCGGCACCAACCGTGCTGATGCTGTTCTGCATGATACACCAAACATCCTGTACTTCATCAAAACAGCAGGCAACGGCAAGTTCAAAGCTGTCGGTGAATCTCTGGAAGCACAGCAGTACGGTATCGCGTTCCCTAAAGGCAGCGATGACCTGCGTACAAAAGTTAACGGTGCGCTGAAAACGCTGAAAGAGAACGGCACCTACAACGAAATCTACAAAAAATGGTTCGGTACTGAGCCTAAATAATAATACGTAAAAATGACGTTCACTCGGGGGCGACCTTTCGCCCCTGATATTTTTGAAACACGGTAACAGTAACAGGAAATTATCATGCAGTTTGACTGGAGCGCCATCTGGCCTGCCATTCCTATCTTGCTTGAAGGCGCTAAGATGACCCTGTGGATTTCGGTCCTGGGTCTGGTTGGTGGGTTGATTATCGGTCTTGTCGCCGGTTTCGCCCGCACCTACGGTGGCTGGATTGCAAACCACATCGCACTGGTTTTCATCGAAGTGATCCGCGGCACCCCTATTGTCGTGCAGGTCATGTTCATCTACTTCGCCCTGCCAATGGCCTTCACCGACCTGCGTATCGATCCGTTCAGCGCGGCCGTTGTGACCATTATGATCAACTCAGGAGCCTACATCGCAGAAATTACCCGCGGTGCGGTTCTGTCGATTCATAAAGGTTTCAGTGAAGCGGGTCTGGCGTTAGGTCTTTCTCGTCGCGAAACGATCCGCCACGTGATTTTGCCTCTGGCACTTCGCCGTATGCTGCCACCACTCGGTAACCAGTGGATCATCAGCATTAAAGATACGTCGCTGTTCATCGTTATCGGCGTGGCTGAGCTGACCCGTCAGGGGCAGGAGATCATTGCTGGCAACTTCCGCGCGCTGGAAATCTGGAGTGCGGTGGCCGTTGTCTACCTGATCATTACTCTGGTTCTGAGCTTCGTTCTGCGTCGTCTTGAAAGAAGGATGAAAATCCTGTGATTGAATTTAAAAACGTTTCCAAGCACTTTGGTCCAACCCAGGTGCTGCACAATATTGATCTGAACATCAAACAAGGTGAAGTGGTGGTCATCATCGGGCCATCCGGTTCCGGTAAATCGACGCTGCTGCGCTGCATCAACAAGCTGGAAGAGATCACCAGCGGCGATCTGATCGTCGATGGCCTGAAAGTGAACGACCCGAAAGTCGACGACCGTCTGATTCGTCAGGAAGCGGGCATGGTGTTCCAGCAGTTCTACCTGTTCCCGCACCTGACGGCGCTGGAGAACGTGATGTTTGGTCCGCTGCGTGTGCGCGGTGCCAACAAAACGGCGGCGGAAGCGCTGGCAAAAGATCTGCTCGCTAAAGTCGGTCTGGCAGAACGTGCGCACCACTACCCTTCCGAGCTGTCCGGCGGTCAACAGCAGCGTGTGGCTATCGCCCGCGCGCTGGCGGTCAAACCAAAAATGATGCTGTTTGATGAGCCAACCTCTGCGCTTGACCCGGAACTTCGCCACGAAGTACTGAAAGTCATGCAGGATCTGGCAGAAGAAGGGATGACGATGGTGATCGTGACCCACGAAATCGGCTTTGCTGAGAAAGTTGCGTCCCGTCTGATCTTCATTGATAAAGGCCGTATCGCGGAAGACGGTAACCCGCAGGAATTGATTGCGAACCCGCCAAGCCAGCGTTTGCAGGAGTTCCTGCAGCACGTCTCCTGATCCTCGTTCTTTCGCTTCACACAGAGCCGGGCATGCCCGGCTTTTTTACGCCAGATTGTTCCCAAAAACTCCCCTCCGACCCTCGCACTCTATACTTATCATTTTGCACACTATTTTCACCGGAGGGCACCGTGCCGTGGATCCTGCTGCTGTTGATAAGCCTGTTTAGTGCGCCATCGCTCGCTGTGGCGATCCCCGGGGTCACTGCCGGAACGGCCTCTACACAGCCAGGTTCGCCTCCTCCGGAGCCGGATGTTGAACAAAAAAAAGCGGCTTACAGTGCGCTTGCTGACCTCCTTGAAAACGACTCCTCACGGAAAGAGTTAATTGATCAGCTGCGGAAAACCGCCGCCACGCCTCCGCAGGAGAGCGTTCCGCCCCTCGCTCCTTCACAAGTGGAGGAGCAAAAAACGGTGCTGGAAAACGTCACCGACGTCAGTCGCCACTATGGTGAAGCCCTCTCCTCTCGTTTTGCCCAGCTTTACCGCAACCTGATTGGCTCACCGCATAAGCCCTTTAATCCAAAAACGTTTACCACTGCCGCTACACAGTTCCTGATGCTGGCCGGCGCGGTATTTCTCTTTTACTGGCTGGTGCGTCTGTGCGCGTGGCCGCTGTACCGTAAGATGGGACAATGGGGACGCAGGAAGAATCAGCAGAAAAACAGCTGGCTGCACCTGCCGTTAATGATAGCCTCAGCGTTTATCATCGATTTACTGCTGCTGGCGTTGACGCTGTTTTTAGGCCAGATGCTGGCCGACAAGCTGAATGCTGGCAACAAAACCATCGCCTTCCAGCAATCACTTTTCCTGAATGCCTTTGCCCTGATCGAGTTTTTTAAAGCGCTGTTGCGGTTACTTTTTTGTCCGCGCGTACCGGCGCTACGTCCTTTCTCCATCCGGGATGTGAGCGCAAAATACTGGGCACTGCGTCTGAGCGTGCTCAGCGGGTTAATTGGTTATGGTCTGCTGGTTGCCGTGCCGATCATCTCCAACCAGGTGAACGTCCAGTTTGGGGCGCTGGCAAACGTGCTAATTATGATCTGCATTACCGTCTGGTCGCTGTACCTTATCTTCCATAACAAAAAGGCCATTACTGAGAGCCTGCTGCACCTGGCCGACCGTTCCCTCTCGTTCTTTAGCCTCTTCATTCGCGCTTTTGCGCTGGTGTGGCACTGGCTGGCAAGCGCTTACTTCATCGTACTGTGCTTCTTCTCGCTGTTCGATCCCGGTAACAGCCTGAAATTTATGATGGGGGCGACATTTAAGAGCCTGGCCATTATTGGCGTGGCAGCCTTTATCTCCGGCCTGCTCTCCCGCTGGATCTCGAAAACCATTACCCTCTCACCGCAAGTGCAGCGTAGCTACCCTGAACTGCAAAAACGCGTAAACGGCTGGATGTCGGTATCACTTAAGGTGGCGCGCATTCTGACCGTCTGCGTGGCGATGATGCTGCTTCTGAATGCATGGAGCCTGTTTGATTTCTGGAACTGGCTGCATAACGGTGCGGGTGAAAAAACGGTCGACATTCTGATTCGCATTGCGCTGATTTTGTTCTTCTCAGCCGTCGGCTGGACGTTACTGGCGAGTCTTATTGAGAACCGTCTGGTATCTGATATTCATGGCAGACCGCTGCCCAGCGCCCGTGCCCGAACGTTACTGACTCTGTTCCGCAACGCCCTGGCGGTGATTATCAGCACTATCACCATCATGATTGTGCTCTCGGAAATCGGTGTAAATATCGCCCCGCTGCTGGCGGGGGCAGGTGCTTTGGGGCTGGCGATCTCCTTCGGTTCGCAAACGCTGGTGAAGGATATTATTACCGGCATTTTTATCCAGTTTGAGAATGGAATGAACACGGGCGATCTGGTCACGATTGGGCCATTAACCGGCACGGTAGAGCGGATGTCCATTCGCTCAGTCGGCGTGCGTCAGGACACCGGGGCGTACCACATCATTCCCTGGTCTTCGATCACCACTTTCGCCAACTTTGTGCGCGGTATTGGTTCCGTCGTGGCGAACTATGATGTGGACCGTCATGAAGATGCAGAAAAAGCTAAACAGGCGCTGCGCGACGCGGTAGAAGAACTGATGCAGATGGAAGATATTCGCGGGCTGGTGATCGGGGAGCCGTCATTTGCCGGCATTGTCGGGCTGACAAACACGGCATTTACTCTGCGTGTCTCGTTCACCACGCAACCGCTGAAGCAGTGGACGGTGCGCTTTGCCCTCGACAGCATGGTGAAAAAACACTTTGATCTGGTGAATGTGCGGATGCCTGTGCAGACATATCAGGTGCTGCCACCACCCGCATCGCCGCTCCCACCGCAGGAGCCGACGCTGTAGCCTGGTTGCCGGGTGGCGGCTTCGCCTGACCCGGCCTACGAGACACATTATTTGCGGCGTTTGTTATCGTCCATAAACGACCAGGCGATAAAGCGGCTCTGTTTCTGACCTTGCGCCATCTCTTTTTTCACCACTTTCACGGCACCCGCTTCGGTCAGGGCACGGTAGAGTGGCGGCAGGTTATCCCCACGGGAAACCAGCGTTGTGAACCACTTCACCTGACGACCAAACTGCTTACTTTCATCAATCATGCGCAGGATAAAGGCGACTTCACCGCCCTCGCACCACAACTCCTGCTGCTGTCCGCCAAAGTTCAGCGCCGCATCTTCCGCCTGCCCCAGATTGCGGCGCTTACGTTCGCTCCCAGCACGGGCCGCTGCCGCTGAATCATGGAACGGTGGGTTGCACATCGTGGCATCGTAATTTTCGTTTTTGTGAATAATGCCGTTGAAGATAGAGGCCGCATCTTTCTGACGACGCAAGCGAATGGCGCGGCTTAGCCCAGGGTTGGCGCTGATAATCGCCTGTGCGCTGGCAAATGCCTCAGCGCCGATTTCACTCCCGGTAAAACGCCAGTGATACTCATGAGCGCCAATCAATGGGTAGATCAGATTTGCCCCGGTACCGATATCCAGGACAGTAGCTTGCTGCGGAACAACACCGCCACGATCGTCTGCAAGAAGGTCGGCAAGGTGGTGAATGTAATCAGCACGCCCCGGTACAGGTGGGCAGAGAAAGCCTTCTGGAATATCCCAGTGCGCCACACCGTAAAAATGCGCCAGCAGGGCTTTGTTCAGCATTTTAACTGCCACAGGATCAGCAAAGTTCACCGAAGGCTCGCCCGCAGGCGTCTGGACGATATAGTCCTGCAGTGGAGGGCAGCTCTGGCATAACGCGTTCATATCGTAGCGGCTGCGATGGCGATTTCGTGGGTGCAATCCCGGCTTTTGGGAAGTCATGGCATTCTCCTTTAAACAGCGGCGTAAGATACCCTTTGCGGGCCGAACGGTAAATCTTTCTCTTTGGCGCTCAAAAAAGCGACAAAAATCAATCACCTTTATATCTATGATCTGTCAGTACATTGTCAATTTTTGTTGTTCAAAAAATAAGCAGATCATCATCAAATTTTTGCGCTAAATCACACTCCTCGGGCTTCTAAACTTAAAGGGAATCACCTGTTGTTTCCTCATGAGGATGTGATTATGAAAAAGTATCTAGCCCTTACTGTTATCGCCGCAGCCCTGGCGACCGCGTCATTCTCAGCCATGGCCGTTCAGTCACTGTCTGACAATACCGATACCAGCCAGTTACGACCTGCAGGTACAGTATCGGTAAGTCGTGCAAGCAACCTTGACGATCTGCAAAGTAAACTGGCCGAGAAAGCCCGCCAGGAAGGCGCCAAAGGATTTGAGATTAATTCTGCCAGCGGTGATAACCATATGTTTGGCACGGCGACCATTTACAAGTAATCCAACGTCCACTCAACGCACTGCATCTGCAACACAGGTGCAGTTTTCTTCGCCTGTTTCTTGATTGTTCAATTTTTAACCCCATATTGAGCGTATGCCTTCAACAGATTCCCGGAGGAGATCATGGCTTCAGGTTGGGCGAATGACGACGCCGTTAACGAACAAATCAACAGTACAATTGAAGATGCCGTTGCCCGTGCTCGCGGTGAAATTCCTCGCGGCGAAAGTTTATCGGAATGCGAAGAATGTGGTGAACCTATTCCGGAGGCACGACGTAAGGCCATTCCAGGAGTACGGTTATGCATAACCTGCCAGCAGGATAAAGATTCAAAAATATCATCTCATTCGGGATATAATCGCAGAGGATCGAAAGACAGCCAGTTACGTTGACCTTCCTTTACCTAAGCTAACCACGCAAGCGTATTCCTTTACTCTCACGATTTTTAGTCAAACGCGTAGCAAAATGTGCCCTTCTTCTCTCTTCTGTAAAGCGCTTCAACAAGAAGTGTAAAGTGGCACTTTGAATTTATTAATATTCAATAAGTTATTTGTCATTCAATTTTTTTGAGCGACCACGTCAATTCTCTTCGATTTTATCCTCCGCAAAAAAGCGTGATACTTATCACATCGACGGAACATCGTCCCCTTAACAGAATAACCTGCGAGAGATTAATTATGAAAACCATCAAATATGCTGTTGCTGCTGTTGCCCTGTCCGCTCTGTCTTTTGGTGTATTTGCTGCAGAGCCTGTCTCAACGACTCAGGCCCAGGGCATGAATAAAATCGGTGTGGTAAGTGCAGAAGGCGCGACCACGCTGGACGGTCTGGAAGCCAAACTGGCTGAGAAAGCCGCAGCTGCTGGTGCAAGCGGATACACCATCACCTCCGCTAACACCAATAATAAGCTGAGCGGTACTGCGGTTATTTACAAATAATCGAACGAATTATGCTCCACCCTCACCCGTACCCTCTGGTGAGATGCTCCACCCCTCATTGACCCTGTTGTTACCCTTGCTTGCCCGTCCGCCACTGGACGGGCTTTTTTTTTGCTCAAAACGCCTCTTCAACGCGTTTCAGTCCTGCTTCGAACGTTTCAACTTCCCCGGTAGCCAGCAAACAACAGGCCATCTGTAGCTTGAGGGAATGGGGAACGGGCACATTTCCGGCAAGACACTGCTCAATCCAGTGCGCGGTGGTGTGTGGATCTTTTGCTTCAGGCAGTATCACGCCGCAATTTTCGTCCCCACGCTCCAGAATGGCGCGCGTACCGACGGAATCAATCAGCATCACCTGAGGGCAACGCTGCGGGTTAGCATAAACCTCGCCCTCTGTGCCATGCATCAGCAATGCCCTGCCCCCAATGTCCTCAAAAAATTTACCCACGCGCGCAACATATTCAGGGTGAGAAACACTGGAGAGACGCAGAGCAGCATCTTCGCCAAAAGGTGTCGCCAGTTTCGCCAGGGTATGTGCGCTGTTACGCACTCCCATGCGCCAGCGCATATCAAGCTGCTTTTCCAACGGCGGGCAAAATGCACCCACAGGGATGTAAACCGGTTGATGGCCATCCAGTTTCGCCTGCGCCTGACCAGCATGTCGTGTTGGTGCGATCCCCAGCATCCCGAAAACGGTCTCCGTCAGTACGCGCGTAGGGTCTTCGCTCACACCGTGCACCACCACCGGAAACCCGAGTTTGTGTAATAAGATAGCCAGCAGTGGAGTGAGATTTGCCTGCTTGCGCGCACCGTTATAGCTTGGGATCACAATCGGCATCGGTTTTGCCACCGGCGGCGTTAAGCGCAGCGTATGCGCCTGCATGGCTTCATAGAAGCCGCGCATCTCCGCTTCACCTTCTCCTTTGATACGCAGCGCAATCAGAATGCCCCCCATCTCCAGGTCAGGTACTTCGCCATTGAGCATATGGGTGTAAAGCGCACGAGCGGTTTCATGGTCCAGATCGCGGGCATGGTTTTTCCCGCGCCCTACTTCTTTGATAATTTTGCGATAATCCACGACATCTCTCCTGAAAACATCATCTTGTTAACAATATAGCCCTGAAGAACATCCAGACGTTAGTTTTTTTCAACGGGATCAACCTTCTGTTTTTATGATGAAAAGTGAAACTCAAGCACTATTTCAATTATTTGTAATTCCGCCAGAAGATTCTTAATACGTCATTGTTTGCTTAAATAGCCAGCGGAAAGTCATTAAGGGTCACCGGTGAAAACGTCCAGGCAACGTTCTCACCAGAAACATACCAGGATTTGTTATGAACAAGGTTGCTTTAGGTTTATTCATCGCCGCGACAGTGGGATGTTCTGCATCCGCATTGGCGGCTACAAACGGTGAAGGTCAGATAAACTTCACCGGAGAGATTATTGATTCTGCGTGTCAGGTGGTTAATGGGTTAAGTAATCCATTAAATGTTCAGCTAGGTAAAGTGTCTAAAACGGTATTTACCGGTGCGGGCTCCACCAGCACATTAACAAAGTTCGATATTCAGTTAAAAGATTGTCCGGAAACCGTTACCTCCGCAGCCATTAACTTTGGTGGAACCCCGGATGCAAATAACAACGCTACGTTGGCATTAACGCCAGCTGCGGATGCTGCAACAGGTGTCGCTATTCAACTGGTTGACGCGTCTGAACAACCCGTGAGCCTGTATACACCTTCTCAGCAATATCCGTTAGCCTCCGGCACGACGGTTAATGACCTGATATTCGGCGCACGGTATATTCAAACCGGGGCCGCAATTACCGCAGGTCCAGCTAACTCTGTATCAACCTTTACCGTTATCTATAACTGATATTATCCACCCTGAGGTATTAACGTTTTCATCGACGTTAATATCTCTTCTTTTTTTGAGAAAAAGTTATGCGCCACGGTTATTTACTGAGCACGCTTTTACTGGCAGCCGCCACTGCACATGCAGGTGTTATTATTAATGGCACCCGTCTGGTCTACCAGGGAAATAAAAAGGAATCCTCTCTTGGCGTTTCAAACCCAGATGCGACAGATTATCTGGTACAGTCCTGGGTTGATTCTGGCGGTAGAAACCTGGCCAAAGCCCCCTTTCTGATCACACCACCGCTTTTTCGTCTTGATGCGAAAGAGGATAACGTGCTGCGCGTGGTACGCACCGGCGGAAATTTACCGGAAGATCGCGAATCGCTGTACTGGTTAAATATCAAAGCCATTCCCTCCTCAAAACATGTTGAAGGGATGAATACGCTGCAAATTGCTATCAATACGCGAATTAAATTGTTGTATCGCCCATCGGCCGTTAAAGGTAAACCCGAAGAGGTGGCTGACAAACTTGAGTGGCATCGTGAAGGCAACGATCTGGTCGTGAATAACCCAACGCCTTTCTATATGAATTTCCAGAAGGTGACACTGAATGGTCATAAAGTCGGTAAAGCGACCTGGGCCGTCCCTGAAACGGAAACACATTTTGCATTATCAGGCAACATTGGTGGGTCAACTGTCGCATATTCGATTATTACAGACTACGGCAGTATCAGTCAGACCTGGTCAAAACCCGTCCATTAAAAGCATCTGCAGATAATTACGCTCATCATGTACAGCCATAAAAAGCCGTTCACCTGTCGAATGTCTTCATTGCTGGTCATATTATGTGGCCTGGCAATGGCGATCTTTGCACAGCAGGTTATGGCTGATGATTATTTTAACCCGGCATTACTGGATATTGATAATCCTCAACAGGGAAAGACCGACCTGTCGATCTACGAAAAAGGTCCCGGGCAAGCGCCAGGAAAATATCAGGTCGCTATTTTTATTAATAACAACAAAATTGATACACGCGATGTCACGTTCAAATTACAAAAAGATCCGCATGGTAATAACTCCCTTCAGCCTTGCTTTAGTCTGAGCGACTTAAAAAACCTGGGTATCAAAACCAAAAAATATCCTGAGCTGATGGCAAAAGGCCAGTGTGCTGATTTAAACGCCATTCCGGACGCATCTGCGACGTTTCATGTTCACAATCAGCAATTGCTGCTCAGTGTTCCGCAACTGGCACTGGGCCAGGTTCCACGGGGCTATATCAACCCAAAAGAGTTTGATGAAGGGATCACGGCGGGTCTGCTCAATTACAGTGCGACCGCGAGCCAAAGCCACGCGCTGCAACAGGGTGAACAGGATACCAGCAGCCAGTACGTCAATCTCCGGCCTGGCATTAACATTGGCGCATGGCGGGTCAGAAACTACTCAACATGGAACCGCAGCACCACGAGTAAAGAACAACAGCAGACATTTTCATCCATTTATACCTACGCCCAGCGCGATATTGTGGCGATGAAAAGCAGTCTGACGGTCGGACAAAGTTCTTCCCCTGCCGACGTTTTTGATAGCGTGCCCTATACCGGCGTGCAGCTTAACTCCGACAGCGACATGCTCCCGGACAGCGAGAAAGGGTATGCCCCGATTATTCGCGGCACAGCGCACAGTAACGCTCTGGTGATGGTGCGCCAGAACGGTTACGTCATTTATCAAAATACCGTTGCACCCGGTGCGTTTGAGATCAACGACCTCTACCCGACGGGCAGTAGCGGTGATCTTCAGGTGACAGTAAAAGAAACCGACGGCAGCGAAAGCCATTTTGTGGTGCCCTACGCTTCAGTACCGGTGCTCCAGCGTGAACATAACCTGCGCTATAGCGTTACTGCCGGCCGTTATCGCTCATATGACAGCGACGTAGAGAAAACGCCGTTTGCCCAGGGCAGCGCAATTTATGGTTTACCGTATGGTTTCACCGCCTATGGTGGCGTCCAGCAGAGTAACCATTATCAGTCCCAGGCGCTGGGCACGGGAAAAAACATGGGGGATTTAGGTGCCTTTTCCATCGACGTGACCCGCGCGAAAGCCCTGCTTAAAAAGCAACAGACCAGCAAAGGCCAGTCCTGGCGTGTACGTTACAGCAAAGATTTTACCGGCTCCGGTACCAACTTCTCTCTCGCGGGCTATCGCTACAACAGCAAAGGGTTTTACACCCTGGAAGACACCATGGAGTCCTGGACCCGCTCGGACGACTGGTCGGCCCCACAACAGCGTCGCGCACGGACAGAAGCGACTATCGACCAGACACTGCCCAAAGGGTGGGGGTCCGTCACCCTGAGCATGGTGAAAGAGACTTACTGGAGCCAGAGTCAGGACATGACCTCCATGAGCGTCAGCTACAACAATAGCTGGCATGGCATGAGCTACAGCCTGAGCTACAGCATGAACAAGAATACAGACGACAGCGATGAGAACGGGGAGTCAGTCACAAACGACAACCAGTTCTCTCTGAGTGTTTCCGTTCCGCTTGACCACTGGATGCACAACACATGGGCTACGTACAATCTGAATAACACCAAAGAGGGTACCACGCAGAATATTGGCCTGAACGGTACGGCGCTGAAGGAGGAGAATCTCAACTGGAATATTCAGGAAGGGTTGAGCACAACCGGCAGCGGCAATTCCACCAGTGCAAATGCCGACTATAAGGCAACCTATGGCGAAGTGAGCGGCGGTATTAGTCAGGATAAATATCAACGCACGGTGAACATGGGTCTGCAGGGTGGCGTCGTGGCGCATGCTAACGGCATCACATTAAGTCAGCCGCTAGGGGAAACCATCGCTCTGGTGAAAGCTCCGGGGACCCATGGCACACATATCACCAACCAGACGGGTGTCGAGACCGATTTCCGTGGCTATACCGTTGTGCCATTTGTCACCGCCTATCGCCATAACACCATTTCACTGGACACTGAAACGCTACCAGAGGATGCCGACGTGACCCATGCCGCGCAGATTGTCACTCCGACACGTGGGGCTGTCGTTCGGGCAAGCTTCAACACTCGCGTGGGACATCGGGTGCTGATGACGTTGACACAAAACGGTAAACCGCTGCCCTTTGGCGCAACGGTCACCACCGATGATAAGGACAGCGAGTTTATTGTGGGCAACGACGGCCAGACTTATCTCTCCGGTTTACCTCAGCACGGAAAACTCTCTGTCAGCTGGGGACAAGATGCCAGCGAGCATTGCAGCGCTGAATACGCGCTAACGGATGAGAAAGATAAATCCACCATTACTCGTGCTGACGCGCAGTGTCAGTGATCCACCGTTCAGGCTCAATATTATGCAATTGATTAAAGACTGCTTTTTTTTACTGATTCTGGGAACGGCAGCATTATTTATGCCGCATGCGAAAGCGACCTGCACCACCCCGGATATGCCAAAAATGATCAACGTCGCGTCGATTTCGGTTTCCTCAACACTGGCCGTAGGCGCGACGATTCCCGGTTCGGAAAATACTGTCCATGTGGCGGGAAACTGCGATCAAAGCATCGATAGTGGGCTGGAAATCGTATCCTGCTATTACGGTACAGGTGCTGAAATTCCGGGCATGACTGGCGTTTATGACTCAGGTGTGCCCGGGATTGGTATCGCATTGATGAACGACAAGGGCCAGCGTATCAGCGGTGCTGGCGGCGTACAGTGTGATTCGCGCAGCACGCCCATTGGCTACGTCTCCACCGACGGACAATTATCATTCAGTTTTGACGTCACACTGGAGCTGGTGAAAACCAGCAATACGGTCTCATCAGGCACACTGGTTCAGGAACAAACCCGCTTTGGCATTGGCGTGTTTGGCCATGAGGGGATTGGCTATCCCAATACTATTTCCTACGCAGGGAATATCACGGTTCACGAGGTGACCTGCTCGGTCTCCCCAAAAAGCCTGACAATTACCTTAGGGGATTTCCCGATCAGTGCGTTTACTGGCACGGGTACGATGGCTCCCTATAAGACATTTGACGTGGACGTGAATTGTACCGACACCGTGCAGCCAGAAGTCATGATAACAAGCGCAAATGGCTATGATTCGAACTTCCCGGGCGTCATCAACCTGACTCAGGAAACCGGTGTCGCGACGGGGATAGGGGTTCACATGTTATTTGACGGAGAAGTCCCGGACTTTGGCACATACAAGAACACTGTCGCAGTTGCGCAAGCCAATGAAACGCTGGCGATTCCTTTTCAGGTTCGTTACGAGCAAACCGCAGCCGACGTCACACCAGGCAGCGCCAACAGCATTGCCACCATCACGCTGGGGTATAAATGACAAAATATCTTCCGGTTTTACTGCTTGGTCTGGCATCTCACGCCTGCGCAGACGAAATACAGGTGCTCATGCAGGGGAATATTTTAGCCAATACCTGTTCCGTTGACAGCGCCAGCCAGAATTTAACTGTCGATCTCGGTCAGGCAGCGTCAGGGGATTTTAAAGACATCGGTGACACGGGGGTATGGAAAAACGTAGATCTGACACTCTCAAAATGCCCGGCCACCACAACCCTCGCCACCGCTACGTTTCACGGACAGGCGGATGGCGCACATCCGACAAAATTTGCGAATAACGGCACGGCTGGCGGCCTGGCTCTCGAACTGGCCGATCGTCAGGATCACATACTTATCGCGCCACTGGCCAGCTTTAGTGTGCTGATCAATCAAAGCGATCATACGGCAGACTTTCCCTTAGCTGCGCGTTACTACGCCACCTCAATGCCCGTCACCGCCGGCACGTTCAACAGCGTCGTGCAGGTGACCTTCACTTACCAGTAGGACCGCGCCCCTTAGCACGGAGGCTTTTCTTACGCCCGGCAAGTAATTTGGCCGGGCGTTTTTTTACCTCAGGCACTTCCGGTTGTTCGATGGGGAAAACGGGCAAAGCATTCAACAGCCGCTGACCGTAATTTTTGGTGAGCAAGCGTTTGTCGTAAATCACCACCTCACCCCAACAACCGTGGCTACGGATCAGACGCCCTACCTGCTGGATCAGGTTAAACGATGCCGCGGGTAAGCTCTGCACCTCAAACGGATAGCGGTTAAGGCTTTTCAGCCATTCCCCTTCGGTGATCACCACCGGGCTGTCGATCGGCGGGAAAGCGATTTTATGGATATGCACCTGCGTCAGATAGTCCCCTTTCAGATCCAGCCCTTCTGCAAATGACTGCAAACCCACCAGCACGCTGCGCTCGCCGTTATCAATGCGTTTACGGTGCGTTTCCACCAGCCGGTAGCGAGGCTGATCTCCCTGCACCAGCAGCAATAAACGCAGATCGGTAACGTGCTCCAGGAAACGCTGCATCGCCCGCCCACTGGCAAACAGCACCAGCATCCCAGGGTACTTTTTGCTCTCGACTTGCCCGCGAAAATAGGCTGCCATTTCGGCAATATGCTGTTCTTCATTGTCAATCAACGGCTCAAACTTCATGCGCGGAATGACCAGCTTGCCCTGCTCGCAGTGGTTAAACGGTGACTCCAGCGCGACAAAACGGTCGCCCGCTTTCTCTTTCAGACCGCTCATCTCCTGTAAACGAGAAAAACTGTTGAGTGAGCGCAATGTCGCGGAGGTCACCACCACGTGCGGCACGCTGCGCCAGATCAGCTTCTCGAGTTGATCGGCCACGCGGATGCCCACGCAGTGGAAAAAGAGATGCACTTGTCCGTCCCGCACTTCGCGAGTGGCCCATTTGGTGACGGGTGCGCCCGACGCCTGCGCCATTGACGCCAGCCGCCAGAGCTTGCTCTGTGATTCGAACATGCCCAGCGCACGGTTCATTTGAAGGAGAATACGGTGCAGACGGACGACGTCATGGGTACCGGTTTTCTCACTGAGATCGTTCAGGAACATCTCCGCCAGGCCACGCAGCTTTTCCAGATGCTTCGCCAGTTGCTGGCAAATCTCCATCACCTCTTCAGGAAGCTCTCCCATCGCAAAGCGGTGTTCCGCTTCCTGAGTTGCCGGAAGGTAGAGATTGAGGATGTTATTGAGCGAAGCAATCAGGCTGTAAACCTCTTCACAGTGTTCGCTCAACCGCTCGGGTATCGCCAACGGCGGTGTGGTTTTTGGCCGGAACTGCTCCATGCAGGTTGCCACCAGCTTGCAGAACAGATCCAGCTGCAGGCGGAACCACGGGGCGGTAATTTCGGCACTCATTTCCAGCGCATCCCGCGCCACATCGGGTAAATGGTGGCCTTCATCGAGCACCAGCAGCAGGTTTTTGGGCTCCGGCAGCACCGCTTCGCTCTCGAGCGCCGCCATCACCAGCGCATGGTTGGCGACCACCACTTCCGCCTCCTGAATTTCACGTCGGGCGACAAAGAACGGGCACTCCCGATAGTAGTGGCAGTTGCGGTTAAGACAACTCGCTTTATCAGTGCTTAGCCGGCGCCATAAGTCATCGCTAATTGCCTGGCTGGTGTGATCGCGCAGGCCATCCCATTTGTAGCCATCGAGATCGGCTTTTAGCTTTGCGCACTGCTCCTGCTCGACCTTGTTGTTCGGCGTCAGTTCGTCATCAAGAAACGCCAGCAAATCTTGCTGATTCGGCTCACTGCTGGCAAGTGCCGCCAGGTTACGCGGGCAGACGTAGCGTCCGCGCCCAAAGGCTGCGGTAAAACGCAGAT
The DNA here is from genome assembly GCF_036663495.1 of Enterobacter sp. 342. Lineage (NCBI taxonomy): Bacteria > Pseudomonadati > Pseudomonadota > Gammaproteobacteria > Enterobacterales > Enterobacteriaceae > Enterobacter > Enterobacter sp. 342. The sequence goes on along the minus strand of NZ_JAWUEI010000002.1, from coordinate 83,040 downwards.
CAGGGATGATTTTGCGCAGCAGCGGTAAATCTTTGCTGAAGATCTGATCCTGCAACGCCACGTTGGCGGTGCTGACCACCAGCGTTTTGTCCTCTTCCCGCGCAATAGCAATGCCAGGGATAAGATATGAGAGGGTTTTCCCGACGCCGGTGGGGGCTTCAATCGCCAGATGTCGCCCGTCGTCCCCGGCGAGCGTTTTTGCCACGTCAGCAATCATCTGCCGCTGCGGCGCTCGGGGGATAAAATCGGGTATCTGCTGTTGTAGCGCCTTATACCATGCGCCAATTTGCGCCTTGAGCGCAGCGGTTAAAGCCATTGGAAAACCTGAAATACTGTATAAACAGCCACTATTGTGGCACTTTCTCTTTGCTGTCGCAAAAAGAAAAGCCCGGCTTTACGACCGGGCTTCCAGATTACTGCGGGTTAGCAGGTTTACGTGGGCGGCGTCGGCGCTGCCCTTCCCCTGCGGGTTTCCCTTCGCCACTGCGCCACGGGTTTTCACCGGCAGGTTTAGCTTCGTTGCTACGACGCGGCGGTTTACCCGCTGATTTTGGCGCACCACCGTCAGCACGACGCGGTTGCTGACCGCGACCACCGCCACCCTGACCACGACCACCCTGACGACCGTTCTGAATCGGCTCAGCTTTAATCGACGGGTCAACTTCATAGCCCGGCGTTTCGATACGCGGGATCTCTTTCTTCAGCAGGCGTTCAATATCACGCAGCAGCTTGTGCTCATCCACGCAAACCAGAGAAAGCGCTTCACCCGTTGCCGCCGCACGACCGGTACGGCCAATACGGTGAACATAATCTTCCGGCACGTTTGGTAGCTCATAGTTCACCACGTGCGGCAGCTCTTCAATGTCGAGGCCACGGGCAGCAATGTCGGTTGCCACCAGCACACGGATATCGCCAGATTTGAAGTCAGCCAGCGCGCGGGTACGTGCCCCCTGGCTCTTGTTACCATGGATGGCCGCACTGCGGATGCCATCTTTATTCAGCTGTTCCGCCAGGTGGTTCGCACCGTGCTTGGTGCGGGTGAAGACCAGTACCTGCTGCCAGTTGCCCTGACCGATCATCTGGGAGAGCAATTCCCGCTTACGCTTTTTATCTACGAAGTGAACGTGCTGAGTCACCTGCTCAGAGGCGGTGTTGCGACGCGCAACTTCGACTTCCAGCGGGTTATGCAGCAGCTTTTCCGCCAGCGCCTTGATCTCGTCGGAGAAGGTTGCGGAGAAGAGCAGATTCTGACGACGCGGTGGCAGTTTAGCCAGCACGCGGCGAATGTCGTGAATAAAGCCCATGTCGAGCATGCGGTCGGCTTCGTCCAGTACCAGAATTTCGACGTTATCCAGTTTCACCGCGTTCTGGTGTTCCAGATCCAGCAGACGACCCGGCGTTGCCACCAGCACGTCCACACCGCCGCGCAGCTTCATCATCTGCGGGTTAATGCTTACACCACCGAAAACCACCAGCGAGCGAATGTTGAGATAGCGGCTGTAGTCACGCACGTTCTCACCAATCTGGGCTGCGAGCTCACGGGTTGGGGTGAGGATCAGCGCACGAACCGGACGACGGCCTTTCGCATGCGGCTGGTTCTTAACCAGCAGCTCTAACAGCGGCAGGGTAAAACCGGCGGTTTTACCGGTCCCGGTCTGGGCGCTGGCCATCAGATCACGGCCCTGCAAGACGGCGGGGATAGCCTGCTGCTGGATTGGGGTTGGCTCGACGTAGCCCTGCTCTGCAATCGCACGCAGAATTTCCGGGTTCAGGCCAAGGGAATCAAAAGACATAAAAACTCCGAACCGCCCCGACCATCACAGGTGTAGTTTTCAGGGAGATATAACAATGGTAAGGACAAAAACCACAATGTCGTGAAGCAGCGGAGTGTAGCAGCTTTTGTGACGTGGCGCATAAAATATCCCTCAGCCATTCATCAACGAAATATTTCCCGCCGGGGAGACAACTGGACAAAAGGGTGAACCGGGCATAATGTTAATCAATCGATTGATTAATTTTTAATGCTGCTATGAATACAACCCCAACAACAACCAAAGGTGAACAGGCCAAAAGCCAGCTTATCGCCGCCGCCCTGGCACAGTTTGGCGAGTATGGATTGCATGCCACGACGCGCGATATTGCGGCACTGGCCGGGCAGAACATTGCAGCCATACCCTACTATTTTGGCTCAAAAGAGGATTTATACCTCGCCTGTGCCCAGTGGATCGCCGATTTCATCGGCACGCAATTTCACCCGCACGTTGAGGAAGCCACCGCGCTGCTCAGCCAGCCGTCGCCGGATCGCGATGCCATCCGCCAGCTGATCCTCAACGCCTGCCACAATATGATCCGCCTGCTGACGCACGACGATACGCTCAACCTGAGTAAATTTATCTCCCGCGAGCAGCTCTCCCCTACTGCCGCGTACCAGCGAGTGCACGATCAGGTGATTGCCCCGATGCATACTCACCTGACCCGGCTGATCGCCGCCTATACCGGGCGGGATGCCAACGATACCGAGACAATTTTGCATACCCATGCCCTGCTGGGTGAAATCCTCGCCTTCCGTCTGGGGCGGGAGACTATCCTGTTACGCACCGGCTGGTCACAATTTGATGAGGATAAAGCCGCGCAGATTATCCAGGTCATCACCTGTCATCTCGATCTGATCCTGCAAGGTTTAACGCAAAGGAGCCTGAAGTCATGAAAAAACCTGTCGCCATCATTCTGGTGGTTGTTGTTTTGCTTGCTGCGGGAGTCGGTGGCTGGCTGTGGTATCAAAGCCACCAGGAGAGAAGCCTGACGCTTTACGGTAACGTCGATATTCGTACGGTGAATATGAGCTTCCGCGTGGGAGGACGTCTGGCATCGCTTAACGTTGATGAAGGCGACACAATTATGCGCGGTCAGACGCTGGGTATGCTGGATAAAGCCCCTTACGAGAACGCGCTGATGCAGGCAAAGGCAGGCGTATCTGTAGCCCAGGCACAATATGATCTGATGCTGGCGGGTTATCGCGATGAAGAGATTGCCCAGGCCGCCGCAGCGGTCAAACAGGCGCAGGCAGCTTACGACTACGCACAAAACTTCTATGCCCGTCAGCAGGGGCTGTGGAAAAGCCGCACCATTTCTGCCAATGACCTCGAAAATGCCCGTTCTTCCCGCGATCAGGCGCAGGCCACGCTCAAATCCGCCCAGGACAAACTGAGTCAGTACCACACCGGTAATCGCCCGCAGGACATTGCCCAGGCGAAAGCCAGCCTTGAACAGGCTCAGGCGCAACTCGCCCAGGCCGAACTGGATCTTCACGATACCACTCTGGTTGCACCGTCTGACGGTACGCTGATGACCCGCGCCGTGGAGCCAGGCAGCATGCTAAGCGCGGGCAGCACCGTTTTAACACTCTCCCTGACCCGTCCGGTATGGGTGCGTGCGTACATCGACGAGCCGAATCTCGGCCAGATGAAGCCGGGACGCGAGCTGTTGCTCTATACCGATGGTCGACCGGACAAGCCGTATCACGGCAAAGTGGGCTTCGTTTCCCCAACCGCCGAATTCACACCAAAAACCGTTGAAACGCCGGATCTGCGTACCGACCTGGTCTATCGCCTGCGTATCATCGTGACCGATGCGGACGACGCGCTGCGTCAGGGCATGCCTGTCACCGTAAAAGTAAACAGCGGGGAACGACATGAATGACGCGGTTATTGAGCTTAGCAATCTGGTTAAACGCTTCCCGGGAATGGACAAACCGGCCGTCGCGCCGCTGAACTGCACCATTCAGAAGGGCTATGTCACCGGACTGGTCGGCCCGGACGGTGCCGGCAAAACCACGCTAATGCGGATGCTGGCGGGGTTGCTTAAGCCGGATGACGGGGCCGCCAGCGTGCTCGGGCTCGACCCGATCAAGGATGACAGCGCGCTCCACGCCATGCTCGGCTATATGCCGCAGAAGTTTGGTCTGTATGAAGATCTGACGGTAATGGAAAACCTGAATCTGTATGCCGACCTGCGCAGCGTAACCGGCGACATTCGCCAGAAGACCTTCGCTCGTTTGCTGGAGTTTACCTCACTCGGTCCATTCACTGACCGGCTGGCAGGTAAGCTCTCCGGCGGCATGAAACAGAAACTGGGGCTGGCCTGTACGCTGGTCGGTGAACCGAAAGTTCTGCTCCTCGATGAGCCGGGTGTCGGTGTTGACCCCATTTCTCGCCGTGAATTGTGGCAGATGGTGCACGAACTGGCAGGCGACGGGATGCTGATCCTCTGGAGCACCTCCTACCTTGACGAAGCGGAGCAGTGCCGGGATGTGCTGCTGATGAACGAAGGTGAACTGCTTTATCAGGGTGAGCCGACGACACTGACACAAAGTATGGCCGGGCGCAGTTTTCTGTTGCACAGCCCGCAGGAATCCAACCGCAAGCTGTTACAGCGAGTGCTGAAATTGCCGCAGGTCAGCGACGGGATGATTCAGGGCCGTTCGGTACGCGTGATCCTCAAGAAGGAAGCAACCGTCGACGATATTCGCCGTGCGCCAGGTATGCCTGAGATCGAGATGGAAGAGACCGCACCGCGCTTCGAAGATGCGTTTATCGACCTGCTGGGCGGTGCGGGCACGTCAGAATCTCCCCTCGGGGCGATCCTGCATACGGTTGAAGGCACGCCGGGCGAAACGGTGATTGAAGCCAAATCCCTCACTAAAAAATTTGGTGATTTCGCCGCCACCGATAACGTGAATTTCGCGGTGAAACGCGGCGAGATTTTTGGCCTGCTCGGGCCGAATGGTGCCGGAAAATCCACCACCTTTAAGATGATGTGCGGTTTGCTGGTCCCCACCGCCGGTAAAGCGCTGGTACTGGATATGGACCTGAAGGTCAGTTCCGGCAAAGCGCGTCAGCATCTGGGCTATATGGCGCAGAAGTTCTCCCTCTATGGCAACCTGACGGTCGAACAGAATCTGCGCTTTTTCTCCGGTGTGTACGGCCTGCGCGGGCGGGCGCAGAACGAGAAAATCCGCCGTATGAGCGACGCATTCGGGTTAACCAGCATTGCCTCCCACGCAACGGATGAACTGCCGCTCGGCTTCAAACAGCGGCTGGCGCTGGCCTGTTCCCTGATGCATGAGCCCGATATTCTGTTTCTTGATGAGCCTACATCCGGCGTTGATCCCCTCACCCGCCGCGAATTCTGGCTGCACATCAACAGCATGGTTGAAAAAGGGGTTACCGTGATGGTGACGACCCACTTTATGGATGAGGCTGAGTACTGCGACCGTATCGGGCTGGTGTACCGCGGCAAGCTGATTGCCCACGGTACGCCAGATGACCTGAAAGCACAGGCCGCCGACGATGATGTCCCGGACCCGACGATGGAGCAGGCGTTTATCACCCTCATCCATGACTGGGATAAGGAGAATGCCCATGCACAATAACGCCATTTCCTGGCGCAGGGTGCGCGCGCTGTGCATCAAAGAGACGCGCCAGATCGTGCGTGACCCCAGCAGTTGGCTGATTGCCGTGGTGATCCCCCTGCTATTGCTGTTTATCTTTGGCTACGGCATTAACCTCGACTCCAGCAAGCTCAGAGTCGGTATTTTGCTGGAACAGCAGAGCGAAGAGGCGCTGGATTTCACCCACGCGATGACCGGCTCACCCTACATTGACGCCACCATCAGCGACAACCGCCAGGCGTTGATCCAGAAGATGCAGGCCGGGAAAATTCGCGGGCTGGTGGTGATCCCGGTCGATTTCGCCGCCAATATGGCGCTGGCGAATACAGATGCACCGATACAGGTGATCACCGACGGCAGCGAGCCGAATACCGCGAACTTTGTGCAGGGTTACGTGGAGGGTATCTGGCAGCTCTGGCAGATGCAGCGCGCTGAGGACCGGGGGGAAACGTTCGACCCTCTGATTGACGTGCAGACCCGCTACTGGTTTAACCCCGCCGCCATCAGTCAGCACTTTATTATTCCTGGCGCGGTGACCATAATCATGACGGTTATTGGTGCGATCCTGACCTCGCTGGTGATCGCCCGTGAGTGGGAGCGCGGCACCATGGAGGCGCTGCTTTCTACCGAAGTGACGCGTGTCGAGTTGCTGCTGTGTAAACTTATCCCCTACTACTTCCTCGGCATGCTGGCGATGCTGCTCTGTATGCTTGTGTCGGTATTTATTCTCGGTGTTCCGTACCGCGGCTCGCTGGTCGTGCTGTTCTTTATCACCAGCCTGTTTCTGCTCAGCACGCTCGGCATGGGGCTGCTTATCTCCACCGTCACCCGCAACCAGTTTAACGCCGCCCAGGTGGCGCTCAACGCCGCTTTTTTACCGTCGATTATGCTGTCCGGGTTTATTTTCCAGATAGACAGCATGCCCGCCGTGATCCGCGCCGTGACCTACATTATTCCGGCTCGCTACTTCGTGAGCACGTTGCAAAGCCTGTTCCTCGCGGGAAATATTCCGGTGGTGCTGATTATCAACACGCTGTTCCTGATGGCGTCAGCAACGATGTTTATTGGCCTGACGTGGATAAAAACCAAACGGCGACTGGATTAAGGAGCGAACATGTTTCACCGTTTATGGACATTGATCCGCAAAGAACTGCAATCGCTGCTGCGCGAGCCGCAAACCCGTGCCATTCTGGTGTTGCCGGTACTTATTCAGGTTTTACTGTTTCCGTTTGCCGCCACGCTTGAGGTGACGAACGCCACCATCGCCATCTACAACGAAGACAACGGTAAACACTCCGTTGAACTGACGCAGCGTTTTGCACGTGCAAAAGCTTTTACCCACATTCTGCTGCTGAAAAGCCCGCAGGAAATCCAGCCCACTATCGACACGCAAAAAGCGCTGCTGCTGGTGAGATTCCCGGCAGATTTTTCCCGTAACCTGGACACTTTCCAGACCGCCCCCATGCAGTTGATCCTCGACGGACGTAACTCCAACAGCGCCCAGATCGCGGCCAACTACCTGCAACAGGTGGTCAAGAATTACCAGCAGGAGCTGATGGAGGGCAAACCTAAACCTAATAACAGCGAACTGGTGGTGCGTAACTGGTATAACCAGAATCTGGATTACAAATGGTTTGTGGTACCGTCGCTGATCGCCATGATCACCACCATTGGGGTGATGATCGTCACCTCTCTGTCCGTCGCCCGCGAGCGCGAACAAGGTACGCTGGATCAACTACTGGTCTCCCCGCTTGCCACCTGGCAAATTTTCGTCGGTAAAGCGGTTCCGGCCCTGATTGTTGCCACCTTTCAGGCCACCATTGTACTGGGCGTGGGTATTTGGGCTTACCAGATCCCCTTCGCCGGATCGCTGGCGCTGTTTTACTTCACGATGGTGATTTATGGTCTGTCACTGGTGGGATTTGGACTGCTGATTTCAGCGCTCTGCTCCACGCAACAGCAGGCGTTTATCGGGGTGTTCGTCTTTATGATGCCAGCGATTTTGCTTTCGGGGTATGTTTCCCCTGTCGAGAACATGCCTGTGTGGTTGCAGGATTTAACGTGGATAAACCCGATTCGGCACTTTACGGATATCACCAAGCAAATTTATCTGAAGGATGCGAGTCTGGATATTGTGTGGGGAAGTTTGTGGCCGCTACTGGTCATAGCGGCCACGACGGGCTCAGTGGCGTACGCGATGTTTAGACGCAACATTGCGTAGCTTTTTCTCTTTGGTCAGTAACGAGACCACCGCAGGCCCTGCGAGGATTGCCAGACCGGCCAGGGCCAGCAGCAGGTTGTTTTGCAGTACACGGGACAACAACCAAAGCACAATCATCGCGGCACCAAAGTACCAGGTGGTGGTGAGCTCTTCGAGCACATCACCCACCTCACGCCAGCGTGCTTCATGGTGGCGCTGTAAGAACAACATCGACAGTACGGTGACGCCGTAGAGGACGCACAGTCCCAGGCCAACACGCACCAGCGTGCCGCTCATCCAGCCCATCACCAGCACGGCCACGACCAGTAAATGCAACATTATCTGCCAGCAACTCAGGCCAGTTGCGACACGAACACGTTGTTGCCACTTCATGGCTTCTCTCCTGAAGGATTTTTCTCTGCTTATTCAGACTACCGCACTTTACGGAAAATTCCGTAACACCGCATCTTTTTGTGACGCCTACTACACTTTATTTTCATCGGGATAGACACTCAGGAAGGAGCTTATGACGCCAAAAATGCAGCATTTCTTGCTTAACGTGCTGACAATAAACATTCATAAAGGCTTCACAGCATTTAACCGCCGCTTCATTTTACCGGAGCTGCGCGACGCGGTACGCACCGTCAATGCGGACATTGTTTGCCTGCAGGAGGTAATGGGCGCACACGAAGTGCATCCGCTCCACGTTGAGAACTGGCCCGACACGCCCCACTACGAATTTCTGGCCGACACCATGTGGAATGATTACGCTTACGGGCGCAACGCGGTCTATCCGGAAGGCCATCACGGCAACGCGGTGCTGTCACGTTTCCCAATTGAATATTACGAGAACCGCGACGTTTCCGTCGGGGAAAGCGAAAAACGCGGCCTGCTTTACTGCCGCATCACGCCACCCGACCTTGAGCTTCCCATCCATGTCGGCTGTGTTCATCTCGGTCTGCGCGAAGCCCATCGCCAGGCGCAGCTGAACATGCTGGCCGAGTGGGCCAATGCACTTCCTGAAGGTGAACCGGTGGTCGTGGCCGGCGATTTCAACGACTGGCGACAGCGGGCGAACCATCCGTTGAAAGTGAATGCCGGGCTGGAGGAAATTTTCACCCGCGCGACCGGCAGACCCGCGCGCACCTTTCCGGTACGTTTCCCCTTGCTGCGTCTTGACCGGATCTACGTGAAAAATGCTCACGCCAGCAGTCCGACTGCCCTGGCGTTACTCAACTGGCGACATCTCTCCGACCATGCCCCGCTGAGTGCGGAGATCCACTTATGAAATGTTCCTGGCAAGATGGTAACCGGATCACGCTGCTGGTTAATGGCGACGAGTATTACCCGGCCGTGTTCAAAGCGATTGACCATGCAAAGCAGAAAGTGATCCTCGAAACCTTTATCTGGTTCGAAGACGACGTCGGTAAACAACTGCACAGCGTACTGCTGCGCGCCGCCCGGCGTGGTGTCAATATTGAAGTCCTCCTTGATGGCTATGGTTCACCGGATCTCAGCGACGCCTTCGTCAATGAACTCACTTCAGCGGGTGTGATCTTCCGCTACTACGATCCCGGAACTCGCCTGTTCGGCATGCGTACCAACCTTTTCCGTCGGATGCACCGAAAAATTGTGGTGGTGGATGAGACGGTGGCATTTGTCGGCGGCATTAACTACTCCGCTGAACATATGTCTGATTACGGCCCGGAAGCGAAACAGGATTATGCGATCCGCATCGAAGGGCCTGTGGTCCGGGATATTCTGCTATTCGAACTGGAAAACTTGCCCGGTAAAGAGGTGGTACGTCGCTGGTGGAAGCGCCGCCATCGTCCGGAAGAGAACCGGAATCCCGGTGAAGCGCAGGCACTTTTCGTCTGGCGGGATAACGCCGAGCACAGAAACGACATTGAGCGTCATTATCTGAAGATGCTCGCCAATGCGAAGCGTGAAGTGATCATCGCCAACGCCTACTTTTTCCCGGGCTATCGTCTGCTGCATGCCATGCGCAATGCGGCTCGACGTGGTGTACGTGTGAAGCTGATTGTGCAGGGCGAGCCGGATATGCCGATAGTCAAAGTCGGCGCACGGCTGCTGTATCACTATCTGGTGAAAGGCGGTGTGCAGATTTACGAATACCGCCGTCGCCCGCTACACGGCAAAGTTGCGTTGATGGACGATCACTGGGCAACCGTCGGCTCCAGTAACCTTGACCCGTTAAGTTTATCGCTCAATCTTGAAGCAAACCTGATCATTTACGATCGCCAGTTTAACCAGACGCTGCGGGATAACCTGCAGGCGTTGATCGTCAATGACTGCGTGCGCGTGGATGAATCCATGGTGCCCAAACGCACCTGGTGGAACCTGGGCATCAGCGTGCTGGTGTTCCACTTCCTGCGCCATTTCCCGGCGATGGTCGGCTGGCTGCCAGCACATACACCAAAACTGGCGCTCGTGGAGCCGCCTGTGCAACCTGAAATGGAAACCCAGGATCGCGTTGAAGCGCAAGACGGAGGGAAAACCTGATGTCAAAATCGCATCCGCGCTGGCGGCTGGCAAAAAAAATCCTCACCTGGATCTTCTTTATTGCGGTCGCCGTGTTGCTGGTGGTTTACGCGCAGAAAGTTGACTGGGAAGAGGTGTGGAAAGTTATCCGCAACTACAACCGACTGGTGCTGCTGGGTGCCGTTGGGTTGGTTATTATCAGCTATCTGATGTACGGCTGCTATGACCTGCTGGGGCGCGCCTATTGCGGCCACAAACTGGCTAAACGCCAGGTAATGCTGGTGTCGTTCATCTGCTATGCCTTTAACCTGACATTAAGCACCTGGGTCGGTGGGATTGGCATGCGCTATCGCCTCTACTCGCGGCTGGGACTACCGGGCGGAACTATTACGCGAATTTTCTCGCTCAGCATTACCACCAACTGGCTGGGGTACATTCTGCTCGGCGGGGTGATTTTTACCCTCGGCGTGGTGCAGTTGCCCACGCACTGGTATATCGATGAAGCCACGCTGCGTATTCTCGGCATCGTGTTGCTGCTGACTATCGCTTTTTATCTGTGGGCCTGCGCCTTTGCTAAACGCCGTCATATGACCATTAAAGGGCAAAAGCTGGTATTACCTTCATGGCGCTTCGCGGTGTTGCAGATGGCGGTATCCAGCGCTAACTGGATGACTATGGGGGCAATTATCTGGCTGTTGACTGGCGAAGATGTGAACTACTTCTTCGTGCTGGGCGTACTGCTGGTGAGCAGTATTGCCGGGGTGATTGTCCATATTCCGGCAGGGATCGGCGTGCTGGAGGCGGTGTTTATCGCGCTGCTGGCCGGGGAACATGTCTCTCAGGGGACGATTATCGCTGCCCTGCTGGCCTACCGTATGCTGTATTACTTCCTGCCGCTGGCGCTGGCAACGGTCTGTTATCTGATGCTGGAAAGTCGGGCGAAAAAGCTGAGAGCGAAGAACGAGAAGGCGTTGGCAAAATAAAAAGCAAAACGGCAACCAGGTTGCCGTTTTTTAGTTTCGTAGGCCGGGCAAGGCGCAGCCGCCACCCGGCAAAACAACTTTAACGACGGTTGCCGAAGATCCGCAGCAGCATCAGGAACAGGTTGATAAAGTCCAGATACAGCGTCAGGGCCCCCAGGATCGCGTATTTGCGCAGGTTCGAACTGTCGCGTACGTCGATCTGCTCGCCGATGTTTTTCAGCTTCTGGGTGTCATAAGCCGTCAACCCAACAAAGATCACCACCCCGATATAGGTCACCGCCCACATCAGTGCTTCACTCTTCAGCCACAGGTTCACCAGAGATGCCAGCACAATCCCAATCAGCCCCATAAACAGCATACTGCCGAAGCCGCTCAGATCGCGTTTGGTGGTGTAACCATAGAGGCTCATCGCACCAAACATCCCGCCGGTCACCACAAAGGTACTGGCGATGGAAGAGTAAGTGTAAACGATGAAAATGCTGGAAAGCGTCAGCCCGGTCAGCGCCGAGTAGAGCATAAACAGCGTAGTCGCCATGCCGGCACTGAGCTTTTGCACCAGGCCTGAAAGGACGAACACCAGCGCTAGCTGGGCAATAATCAGCCCAAAGAAGGTGATTTTGCTGGAGAAGATAAACATCATCAGCTCCGGTGTATTGGCCGCATACCACGCGATAAACGCGGTCAGCAACAGGCCAACCGTCATCCAGCCATACACCTGAGCCATATACGTCTGCAGCCCACTACGGGTCTGCTGTACTATCGAATCGGAACGCGGAAATCGGTCCATGATTCACTCCTGATTAAGATTAAGTTGACACACACGTTAAGATTAACACATCCACGTAAACCGACTACCAACGGCTGGCGGCTTGTTTATCGCTGTCGCGAGATTCAACCCAGCGGTCACCTTCCGGCGTGGCTTCACGCTTCCAGAACGGTGCTTTGGTTTTGAGGTAATCCATAATGAACTCGCCTGCCGCAAACGCGCTGTCACGGTGTGCGCTGGTCACCCCGACGAAGACAATTTCCTCGCCAGGCCACATTTCGCCAATACGGTGGATAACTGTCACTCGTCCGAGCGGCCAGCGCCCGCGTGCTTCTTCCACAATCGCCGCCAGCGATTTTTCCGTCATGCCCGGATAGTGCTCCAGGGTCAGTGCTTTCACGCTGTCACCCAGGTTGTGGTTACGCACTTTGCCGGTGAAGGTCACCACCGCACCGTCTTCATCACGCTCTGCCAGCCAGTTATATTCTGTACCCACGTCGAAGCGTTCAGGACCTACCAGAATTCGGGTTTCCGCCATCTTAGCCCCCGGTCACCGGTGGGAAGAACGCCACTTCATCACCTGCGTTCAGCGGATGGGTGAACTCCACCAGCGTCTGATTAACGGCGGCCAGCAGCTTGCCTTCGTCCAGCGCCAGTGCCCAACGGTCGCTTTGTTCGGCAAGATGCGCGCGCAGGGCAGCAACGTTTTCGAAGGACGCATCCAGCATCAGGCTGTCGGTATTCACCAGCTCGCGTACCTGGGCAAAAAAGAGCACCTTAATCATGGCTGTCCACCTTAAAATCGCCGGATTTGCCACCGCTTTTCGCCAGCAGGCGAACCGGGCCAATCACCATATCTTTTTGCACCGCTTTGCACATGTCGTAGATGGTCAGCGCGGCAACAGAGGCCGCAGTCAAGGCTTCCATCTCCACGCCTGTTTTGCCGGTTAAGCGACAGAGTGACTCAATGCGCACGCGACTGTGCTCTGGCTGCGCCTGCAGATTCACCTCCACCTTGCTCAGCATCAGCGGATGGCACAGCGGGATTAAATCCCATGTACGTTTGGCGGCCTGAATTCCTGCAATACGGGCAGTCGCAAAAACGTCGCCCTTATGATGGCTACCGTCGATAATCATCGCCAGGGTCTCCGGCAGCATGGTGACGAACGCTTCCGCGCGTGCCTCGCGCACCGTTTCCGCTTTGGCGGAGACATCGACCATATGCGCTTCGCCAGCGGCGTTAATGTGGGTCAGTTGTGACATAGCTTATTTCTTTAAATGGGGATGGAAATTACACGGACGGGTACGGGCATCCAGCTGTGGGGCGATGATATTGTCCCACGCAGTGCGACAGGCTTTCGTCGAGCCAGGCATGGCGAAAATCAGCGTGTTGTTCGCGACACCCGCTACCGCACGCGACTGCAGCGTGGAGGTACCAATCTCTTCAAACGAGAGCATACGGAAAACTTCACCGAATCCTTCCACCTCGCGGTCAAACAGCGGGAGCAGCGCCTCGGGGGCTTGATCGCCTACGGTAAAGCCGGTGCCGCCAGTAATCAGCACCACCTGCACCTCATCGCTGGCGATCCACTGCGAAACCTGCGCGCGAATGGCGTAGCGGTTCTCTTTCACAATCGCTTTATCAACGATCTTATGACCCGCTTCGTGGGCTGCATCACGCAACCAGTGGCCGGAGGTATCATCCTCTTCGCCACGACGGTCGGAAACGGTAAGAATGGCAATACGTGTCGGGATAAATTCTGCGCTTACCTGACTCATCTTCTGATTCCTTCTTAAGCCTGATTACCCGCCGATATAAGACAGGTTCTGAGTAATTCCGGTGTTGCCCTGATGCAGGAAGTGGGTCTGTTTTTTATGCGTCAGCGCTTCAGAAATGCGTGATTCAAGCGCATCCTGCTGCGCATCGTCTTCCAGCAGATCGCGAAGGTCTACGCCGCCGTCGCCGAACAGGCAAAGATGGAGCTTGCCAACGGAGGAGACGCGCAGGCGGTTGCAGCTGGCGCAGAAGTCTTTCTCATAGGGCATGATAAGCCCAATCTCCCCTTCGTAATCCGGGTGACAAAAGACCTGTGCCGGGCCGTCGCTGCGCTGGCGGATCTGATGGATCCAGCCGCGTTTCAGCAGCTCGTCGCGCAGCACCATGCCAGAGATGTGATGACGACGAAACAGCTCGCTGCCCTCGCCGGTTTCCATTAGCTCGATAAAGCGCAGTTGAATGGGACGTGATTTGATCCACGCCAGGAAGGTGTCCAGCTTATGATGATTTACATCGCGCATCAACACCGTGTTGACTTTGACTTTTTCGAAGCCCGCCGTGAACGCGGCATCGATACCATCCATGACCTGCTGGAACTTATCCTGACCGGTAATGGCGTGAAACTGACGGGCATCGAGGCTATCAACGCTAACGTTGATAGCGGTTAATCCCGCATCACGCCAGTTCGCCACGTCACGCGCCATGCGGTAGCCGTTAGTGGTGACCGCAATCTGGCGGATACGTTTGTTTTCACGCACGGCGGCAATGATGTCGGGGAAATCGCGACGCAGCGAAGGCTCGCCCCCGGTCAGACGCACTTTTTCCGTGCCGAGTTCAGAGAATGCGCGCGTCACACGCCGCACTTCATCCACGGAGAGAAAGCCGTTATTGGTGACGCTGCCCGGTTTGTAGCCATCGGGCAGACAGTAGGTGCAACGGAAGTTGCACACATCGGTAATCGACAGACGTAAGTAATAAAACTTACGCGCGAAAGCATCAGTAAGTTGTGAAGCCATGTACACCTTTCCAGATACGGGAGGCACAGTCATTTCTTTCTGTACCCTGGTGGCAAATTCGCCACGGCCAGAGCGCCATATCTTTCGACACAGGCACAAAGGCTAGAGTGTATGTTTTCAATTTTGAAAACGTGGTTATGGCGATAGTAGCGCGGAAATTCTGACTGCGCCATTATCGCTTTACGCTATATAATCACCTATATAGCGAATCAATCCTGCATTTTCACTACAGAATACCTAAAAACCGCACTTTCACATTGATATACGTCATTTTGCATCGGCTGAGGCATCGTCTTTTAGGGGTAGTTAGGTTACTGTTACGCGATCAAACGTGATAAGGAATACGTATGCGCAATCGCACTTTTGCGGATCTTGACCGGGTAGTCGCTCTTGGCGGAGGCCACGGACTGGGTCGGGTTATGTCCTCTTTGTCGTCACTCGGCTCAAGGTTGACAGGGATAGTAACCACCACCGATAACGGCGGCTCAACCGGACGCATCCGTCGTGCCGAAGGCGGCATTGCCTGGGGAGACATGCGCAACTGTCTGAACCAGTTAATTACTGAACCGAGTGTTGCTTCGGCGATGTTTGAGTACCGTTTTGGCGGTAATGGTGAACTTTCCGGGCATAACCTCGGAAACTTAATGTTAAAGGCGCTGGATCATCTGAGCGTACGGCCTCTGGAAGCCATCAATTTAATCCGTAATCTGCTTAAAGTGGATGCATTCCTGATCCCTATGTCTGAACAACCGGTTGACTTGATGGCAATCGATGCCGAAGGACATGAAGTTTACGGCGAGGTGAATATTGATCAGCTTATCCTGCCACCAACGGAGCTAATGACCTATCCAAGCGTCCCCGCCACGCGCGAAGCGGTGGAGGCAATCGGGGAAGCGGATCTTATCCTGATCGGTCCTGGCAGTTTTTATACCAGCCTGATGCCGATTCTGCTGGTGAAAGAGCTGGCACAGGCGCTGCGCCGCACCCCTGCCCCGATGGTTTACATTGGTAACCTGGGCCGTGAGCTGAGTCCAGCAGCGGCGAGCTTGTCGCTGCCGGACAAACTGAATTTAATGGAGCATTACGTCGGGAAGAAGATCATTGACGGCGTGGTGGTGGGGCCAAAGGTTGATGTATCCGGTATCGGCGATCGTCTGGTGGTGCAGGAGCCGCTGGAGGCCACAGACATCAAATACCGCCATGACCGCCACCTGCTGCGTGAGGCACTGGAGAAAGCGATTCAGGCGCTGGGATAACCAAATATGCCCGGTGGCGCTGCGCCACCGGGCAAAATCCACTACGATGCCGCGATAAAGAGATCCCGCAACTGATGTAACTGGTCGCGGATCTGCGCCGCCTCTTCGAACTCCAGATTCTGCGCGTGCTGCATCATCTGGCCTTCCAGTTCGTGGATTTTCTGCTGCAACGCTTTTGGCGTCAGCACAACGGTATCCTCTTCCACCACTGAACGCGCCTTGCCGCGACCTTTCGTTTTGGTCTTCGCAATGTTCTGACCCAGCGCCAGGATATCCACCACCTTCTTGTTCAGCCCCTGCGGGATGATGCCGTGCTCTTCGTTGTAGCGCTGCTGCTTCTCGCGGCGGCGCTCCGTTTCACCAATCGCTTTCGCCATCGACGGCGTAATTTTGTCGCCGTACAGAATCGCTTTACCGTTAACGTTTCGCGCGGCGCGACCAATCGTCTGGATCAGGGAACGTTCAGAACGCAGGAAGCCTTCTTTGTCTGCATCCAGAATCGCCACCAGCGAGACTTCCGGCATATCCAGACCTTCTCGCAACAGGTTGATCCCCACCAGCACGTCAAACTCGCCCAGACGCAGATCGCGGATAATCTCCATACGCTCAACGGTATCAATATCCGAGTGCAGATAACGCACCTTCTCACCGTGCTCTTCCAGATACTCGGTCAGGTCTTCTGCCATGCGTTTAGTGAGTGTGGTCACCAGCACACGCTCATTAATGGCGGAACGGGCGCGGATCTCAGAAAGCAGGTCATCCACCTGAGTCGCCACCGGCCGGACTTCAATGACCGGGTCCAGCAACCCTGTTGGACGCACCACCTGATCAACCACCTCGTCGCCTGATTTCTCCAGCTCGTAGTTACCGGGCGTTGCCGACACATAAATGGTTTGCGGCGCTAGCGCCTCAAACTCTTCAAACTTCATCGGACGGTTATCCAGCGCCGATGGCAGTCGGAAACCATACTCCACCAGCGTCTCTTTACGCGCGCGGTCACCGCGATACATCCCGCCGATCTGTGGGATCGTGACGTGGGATTCGTCGATCACCAACAAACCGTCTGCCGGGAGGTAATCAAACAGCGTCGGCGGCGGCTCACCCGGCCCACGACCGGAGAGGAAGCGTGAGTAGTTCTCAATGCCGGAGCAGTAACCCAGCTCGTTCATCATCTCCAGATCAAACTGGGTTCGCTGGCTCAGACGTTGCTCTTCCAGCAGCTTATTGTTCGCCAGCAGCACCTTACGGCGCTCGGCCAGCTCCACTTTGATCTCTTCCATCGCCTGCACGATACGCTCGCGTGGCGTGACGTAGTGCGTTTTCGGGTAGATGGTGAAGCGCTGGATCACTGACTCAATGTGGCCGGTCAGCGGGTCAAATAGCGACAGGCGTTCAACCTCTTCGTCAAACAGCTCGACGCGCAGCGCCATGTCGTCCGATTCTGCCGGGAAGATGTCGATCACCTCTCCGCGTACGCGGAAGGTGCCACGCTGGAACGCCTGGTCGTTGCGGGTGTACTGCAGCTCGGCCAGGCGGCGTAAAATCGCACGCTGATCGATGATCATCCCCTGCGTCAGGTGCAGCATCATCTTGAGATACAGATCCGGATCGCCCAGACCGTAGATCGCAGAAACAGACGCCACCACCACCACATCACGACGCTCAAGCAGCGCTTTCGTTGCGGAAAGACGCATCTGCTCAATGTGTTCGTTTACCGAGGCATCTTTCTCAATGAAGGTGTCAGAGCTCGGAACATAGGCTTCTGGCTGGTAGTAATCGTAGTAGGAGACAAAATATTCCACCGCGTTATCCGGGAAGAACTCTTTCATCTCGCCATAAAGCTGCGCGGCCAGGGTTTTGTTGGGGGCAAGTACCATTGTGGGACGCTGCAGGTCCGCGATAACGTTGGCAATGGTAAACGTTTTGCCCGAGCCAGTTACCCCCAGCAGCGTCTGGTGCGCCAGCCCATCTTCCAGCCCCTCCTCCAGACGACGGATCGCCTCAGGCTGATCGCCAGATGGACGGAAAGCAGAATTCAATTTGAACGGTTTACTCATGGGCGACGACCTGATGACGTTATAAGCGGCAGGTGAGTAATTTTACTCCTTGTTGCCAGGAATGCCAGTAAAAAACACTGGATGAAAAACCAGTAGCATGTCAGGATATTTAGAGTAGCGACTGAATGATTAGCGTAATAGCGGTCAAAGTTTGGACTCTGACAACATAAAACACCACCCGGGCCAGGTTATCCCCAGAACTTTTTCTTTTTTAACATTTGTCAAGCCAGGTAATGATAGTTTTATGGCAACCGGTGACACTTTCATTACGGTAATTGCTTTTATCTAACCAATTAAATAATAAGCGATATTTTCTAAAGCCGTGTTTCGCGCCAATTTGGGCGTAAGCCGCGTCTTCTCTCGCTTATCGCGTGTTTTCTAACTCTAATACACATGGTTATCCACAGGAATAGTGGATAACTGCTTCCAGCCCGTGCAGACTGCCGCTCAGCAAATTCCCGGATTTTCCCATGGGACAGCAACAAAAAATTTTTATAGCTATTTTTTGGTGATTAACAGTTGTGTCATTCATAACCAACCGATGGGATCTTGCTCACATTTCCATCATTTCCTGCCCTGCACCACAACTCAACATCTCTGGCACCGTCGATGTGCAAATCGTCAATTTGTTATCCCGCAACGTTGAGGCTTACTCCTAAAAAAGCTCTTTTTTTAATCACTTTCAGGTTCCTGGCAGGAGTTTTGCACAATCAAAAACGAGCCTCACCTACACACATTTTTAAGGAGAGAAAGATGTTGAGTCTGCGTGCAGTGAATCAGTTTTACGGAAGCCAACATACGCTATGGAACGTGGATTTAGATTTTCCGCAGGGGATGTGTACAGGCGTAGTTGGCCTGCCGGGAATGGGAAAAACCACGCTTATGAATTGTATCGCCGGGAAACTGCCCGTCGAGAGCGGCACGATTATCTGGCATGAAGCAGGGGCCCCGCCATGTGATTTGCTCAACCCGCCATCAGAACAACGTTCAGACCCGAAAATAGGCTATGTCCCGCAGGACAGGCGGATCTTCTCCCAGTTAACGATTGAGGAGAATCTGCATATTGCCATGCGGGCGACAGGAAAACCCGACCCGGAAGCAAAAAGCGATGTTTACGACCTTTTCCCGGAGCTCTACGCGCTGCGACAGACCCGCGCCAACACGCTCTCACCCGACGACCAGTATCAGTTGGCTCTGGCCAATGCACTGGTGAATCGCCCGCAAATGCTGATTCTGGATGAACCCATGCATGGTGCAGGTCACGGCTTTGCCCAGAAGCTGGGGCAGCTGCTGGCGCGCTTAAACCGGGAGTTAGGTATGACGGTGTTATTAGCTGAACAGCAGCTGTCGTTTATCCGCCGGGTTGCGGACCGTTTCTGTATGCTCTATCGCGGGCGTAACGTGGCACAGGGCCACGTTAAGGAACTGGATGACGAGCTCATCGCTCACTGGATGTCGCGGGAAGCAAGACGCTGAGATCAAGATAATGACCCGTTTCGGCATTTTCCGCGCCGTCAGCAAGCCAGGGAATTTCCCCGAGGCACGGCGCGGGAATGACACGCCTGAGTGTCGTCAGATACTCCTGGTGTCGTTTACCGGGTTCAACTACGTCGTTAGCTATCCAGCCTGCCAGATGCAGTCCAGCCTGCTGTACGGCCTGTGCGGTCAACATAGCGTGATTGATACAGCCAAGCTTGACGCCGACGACAAGGATGACCGGGAGCCGCTCGGCCTGTACCCAGTCAGCAAATGTCTGCGTGTCCGAAAGCGGCGTAAACCAGCCTCCTGCCCCCTCCACCAGCACCCAGTTTGCCTGATTTTCCAGTGTCCGCAACCCGGCAGACAGCGCGGCGAAATCAATCGGCCGTCCTTCGTCGGCGCTGATAATGTGCGGCGACGTCGCCTCGGCGAAGGTGTAGGGATTCACCGCTGAATAGTCGAGTGTAAGGGTACTGTTACGCTGCAGCGCCAGCGCATCGGTGTTGCGTAACCCTTCCGCAGTCATCTCGCTGCCGGAGGCAACAGGCTTATAGCCAGCAGTCGCTTTTCCCCGCTGCCGCGCCGCCTGCAACAGTGCAGAACTGGCAACTGTTTTGCCCACTTCCGTATCCGTTCCGGTGACAAAATAACGTTCAGTCACGTTCGATAATCCCATGAAAAAGTTGATAAGAGAGCGGGAAATGCCCCCGCTGCTGCGGCCAGGCCAGCTCCAGGTGTTGCAACTGCCCACGGGTGAGTGGCTTTTTCTCGCGTCCGGCATGCAGGTGCGTGGCACCAATGCCCTTGAGCGAGCGCATGGCACTGACTGCATCGCTGAAATTGAGGGTGATGACCTGCACCGTGCTTCGATAGCGCCAGCCTGCCAGCGCCTGCGTGACCTGATCATGCGATAAAAATCGGTTGGCATGCGGCTGTTCATCAACTGCTCGCCACGCCTGATCCAGCTCCGGTAGCGAGCTTTCCAGCAGCGTGGTAAAGGCCACCTTGCCACCCGGACGCGCCACGCGGTAAAGCTCGCTTAACGCCAGTGGCAGGCTGTTACACCATTGCACTGCCAGATGGCTCCAGACCAGATCAAATTGAGCCTCGGCCAACGGAATGGCCTCAATATCCGCCACCAGATAGTGATGCGCAGCCTGCTGATGACGCGCCTCATCAAGCATGTCTGATGACAGGTCAATGGCCGTAACGTGGCTTCCCGACTCGCGCCAGTATCGACTATTCCCGCCGGGACCACATCCGGCATCCAGCACCTGCGCAAAACGGGTCTCGCCGAGTAAAGCCAGTAACCCCTGTGCACTCTGGCGCTGGAGTTCATCATGCTGCGAATAGCTGCGTGCCGCCCGGCCAAACGCTGCCGCAATGGCCTGTTTATTGACTGGCGACATACAGTGCCTCCAGAAGTGCCGAAATGTCCTCTGCTTCGTGCGCCGCCGTCAGTGTCAGACGCAGACGCGCCGTGCCCGGTGGCACGGTGGGTGGACGAATGGCAGTTACCCACATCCCCTTCTCGCGCAGCGTCTCTGCCAGCGTGAGCGCCAGACTGTTTTCACCCACGATCACCGGCTGGATGGCGCTTTGCGAATCGGTACTGCGGAAAGGAAGATGGCACAACCCCTGACGAAAACGCTGAATATGTTCCGCCAGACGCTCACGACGTTCTTTGCCTTCCTGGCTGCGGATCACCGCCATTGACGCAGATAACGCCACGGCCTGGGCGGGTGGCATACTGGTGCTGTAAATCAAATGCCGGGCGAACTGCAACAGATAGTCAGCAACGGACTCACTGCACAATACAGCGGCTCCGCTCACGCCAAAACCTTTGCCGAAGGTCACAATCAGCAGTTCCGGCTTCACGCCTTGCTGGTGCGCGCTGCCGCGTCCTTCATCCCCCATCACACCAATACCGTGGGCATCGTCGACCAACAGCCAGGCGTTTTGCCTTTTTGCTGCATCGTGCAGCGCGGCAAGCGGCGCGCTGTCGCCGTCCATGCTGAACACCCCTTCCGTGACCGCCAGTTGTTGACCGTCGCAGGGTTTATCCAGCAGCGTAGCGAGTTGCCCCGCATCGTTATGGGCAAAACGGCGCAGCTGAGCCGGGCTTAAATTTGCCGCCTCCAGCAGCGAGGCGTGGCTTAAACGGTCGGCGACAATGCGGTCATCTTTTCCCATCAGGGCAGCGATAACCGCCTGATTCGCGGCAAAACCAGAGATAAACGGCAACGCACGCGGGTAACCCAGCCAGTCGGCAAGCTCCTCCTCCAGCGCCTGATGCGCTGTAGTGTATCCGCTGACATGTCCCGAACCGCCGCTGCCCACGCCAAATCGCTCCGCCCCCTGCTGCCAGGCGCGAACGATGGCCGGATGCTGGCTCAGCCCGAGATAATCATTGCTGGAGAAATTACAAAACTGCCGGTTATCACGGGTAAGAAAACGGCCTGCGCCGTTTTCAACTACCCTGCGGACGCGAAACGCATCTGCCGCCCGACGCTCTTCCAGCGCGGAATGGATACGTGCCTGCCAGGTCATACGGATGCCGCGTTATAGAACTGTTCGGTGTCGGCGTTGAAAATCTGCTGCTCCAGCTGCTGCTGTTGCTCGTTATCACCCGTCAGCACCTCGGTCTGATGCGGGTTAAGCCCCAGTTTGCGGAACAGCTGAACATCTTTGTCCTCTTCCGGGTTCGGTGTAGTCAGCAGTTTGCAGCCGTAGAAGATTGAGTTGGCTCCGGCCATAAAGCACATCGCCTGGGTCTGCTCATTCATCTGCTCACGACCAGCGGAGAGGCGAACGAAAGAGGTCGGCATCATGATGCGCGCCACCGCAATGGTGCGGATAAAGTCAAACGCATCCACGTCGTCGTTATCCGCCAGTGGCGTGCCTTTGACCTTCACCAGCATGTTGATTGGCACGCTTTCCGGCGGCGTTGGCAGGTTCGCCAGTTGCAGCAGCAGACCCGCGCGATCTTTCACCGTTTCA
The DNA here is from genome assembly GCF_036663495.1 of Enterobacter sp. 342. Classification (NCBI taxonomy): domain Bacteria; kingdom Pseudomonadati; phylum Pseudomonadota; class Gammaproteobacteria; order Enterobacterales; family Enterobacteriaceae; genus Enterobacter; species Enterobacter sp. 342. The sequence continues at coordinate 60,555 of NZ_JAWUEI010000002.1, read as the reverse complement.
CCTAAGCCCACAATACCGCCTGAACAGACTTTAATACCGGCATCGCGGACTTTATCCAGCGTGTCCAGACGCTCCTGGTAGGTACGCGTGGTGATGATATTGCCGTAAAACTCTGGCGAGGTGTCTAGGTTGTGGTTGTAGTAATCCAGCCCGGCCTCAGAGAGGCGCTGCGCCTGCTCTTCATTCAGGGTACCAAGGGTCATACAGGCTTCGAGTCCCATCTCCTTAACGCCCTTCACCATCTGCTCCAGATACGGCATGTCGCGATCGTGCGGGTTTTTCCACGCGGCGCCCATGCAGAAGCGGGTCGAGCCCGCGTTTTTCGCCTTACGCGCCGAGTCGAGCACCTGCTCCACTTCCATCAGTCGTTCAGATTCCAGACCGGTTTTATAACGCGCGCTCTGTGGGCAATATTTGCAATCTTCCGGGCAGGCACCGGTCTTGATCGACAGCAGCGTACTGACCTGTACATGGCGGGGGTCGAAGTGCTGACGATGTACCTGCTGGGCTTCAAACATCAGCTCAAGGAAAGGCTTGTTAAATAATTCAGTGACTTGCGACATCGTCCAGCGTGCGTGGTGAGCCATTGGGCTTCTCCAAAGGGTTTTGTTAATTTTCGGTTCGGTTTATACTCGTAAACCTAAAACTTTTCAAAATGGTTTACAAGTCGATTATGACCCAGGACGATCTCGCCTTCGACAAGCAGCATATCTGGCACCCTTACACCTCCACCACCAGCCCCCTTCCCGTTTATCCGGTGGCTTCGGCTCACGGTTGCGAGCTACGCCTCGCCAGCGGTGAGCCGCTGGTTGACGGGATGTCTTCCTGGTGGGCAGCTATTCACGGGTACAACCATCCGCGCCTGAATGCGGCAATGAAAGCGCAGATTGACCAGATGTCGCACGTGATGTTTGGCGGGATCACCCATCAGCCCGCGGTGGATTTATGCCGTCGCCTGGTGGCAATGACGCCTGAAGCCCTGGAGTGCGTGTTCCTCGCAGACTCCGGTTCTGTGGCGGTGGAAGTGGCGATGAAAATGGCGCTGCAGTACTGGCATGCCAGAGGGGAATCCCGTCAGCGGTTCCTGACCTTCCGCAACGGCTATCACGGCGATACCTTCGGGGCGATGTCGGTGTGCGATCCGGATAACTCTATGCACAGCCTGTGGAAGGGGTATCTGCCGGAAAACCTGTTTGCTCCGGCCCCGCAGAGCCGCTTCGATGGCGAGTGGAACGAGATGGACATGGTCGGTTTCGCCCGCCTGATGGCGGCGCATCGTCATGAAATCGCTGCAGTGATCCTGGAGCCTGTCGTGCAGGGGGCTGGCGGGATGCGGATGTACCACCCTGAGTGGCTGAGGCGTATTCGCAAGATGTGTGATCGCGAGGGCATTCTGCTGATTGCCGATGAGATCGCCACCGGCTTTGGCCGCACCGGCAAGCTGTTTGCCTGTGAACATGCGGGCATCGCGCCAGATATTCTGTGTCTGGGTAAAGCGCTCACCGGCGGTACGATGACGCTTTCCGCCACACTGACTACCCGCCATGTTGCCGACACTATAAGCGACGGTGAAGCGGGCTGCTTTATGCACGGCCCGACGTTTATGGGCAATCCGCTGGCCTGCGCGGTGGCGAGCGAAAGCCTTGCCATTCTGGAAAGCGGCGAGTGGCAAACGCAGGTTGCAGCGATAGAGACGCAGTTGAAAGAAGAGCTGAGCGCTGCCTCTGGTGCGAATTTTGTGGCAGACGTACGCGTGCTGGGCGCCATCGGCGTGATTGAAACCACCCATCCGGTGAATATGGCAGCGCTGCAGCGCTTCTTTGTCGAACGTGGCGTCTGGGTTCGTCCATTCGGCAAGCTTATCTATCTGATGCCGCCGTATATCATTACGCCCGTTCAGTTGCGTAAACTAACCGACGCGGTCGTCGAAGCCGTTAACATTCCCGCGCATTTCGCGATTTAACCCTATGCATTACACTTTCTGCACGAGTGATTAACGAGGGTAAATCGTATGAAAATCATCAGTAAAGATCTGCGCGACGGTGAAAAACTGCCGGAGCGTCATGTTTTCAACGGCATGGGGTACCAGGGGGATAATATCTCTCCGCACCTGGCGTGGGACGAGGTTCCGGCCGGAACCAAAAGTTTTGTGGTCACCTGTTACGACCCGGATGCACCGACAGGCTCAGGCTGGTGGCACTGGATTGTGGCGAACCTGCCCGCCGACACACGCGTACTGCCACAGGGTTCCGGCTCTGGCCTGGTTGCTCTGCCTGAAGGCGCGATTCAGACCCGTACCGATTTTGGTAAAGCAGGTTACGGTGGCGCAGCGCCGCCAAAAGGGGAAACCCACCGCTACATTTTCACGGTGCATGCGCTGGATGTGGACAAGATTGAGGTGGATGAAGGGGCGAGTGGCGCGATGGTAGGGTTTAACGTACATTTCCATTCGCTGGGCAGCGCGTCGATTACGGCGATGTATTCATAGAAAAAAAGCCGGGTGGCGGCTACGCCTTACCCGGCCTACATTTCGCACTCCTGGGCCCGGTAAGCGCAGCGCCACCGGGCAAAAAATCACAGCACCGAAGGCAACAGCCCCACCAGCCGCCCTTCTTCCAGAAGCTGCATCGCTTTATCAATATCCGGCGCAAAGAAGCGGTCGTCGTCATAATGCGATACATGCTCGCGCAGCGCATGACGCGCCTGTTCCAGCAGCGGACTGGATTTCAGCCCTTCGCGCAGATCGATTCCCTGACACGCCGCCAGCCATTCCACCGCCAGCACGCCACGGGTGTTGGATGCCATCTCCCACAAACGACGCCCGGCAGCCGGTGCCATAGAAACGTGATCTTCCTGGTTTGCCGATGTTGGCAGGCTATCCACGCTATGCGGATGCGACAGGGCTTTGTTCTCGCTCGCCAGAGCCGCCGCCGTCACCTGGGCAATCATAAAGCCCGAGTTAACCCCGCCGTTACGTACCAGGAACGGTGGCAACTGAGACATGTGTTTATCCATCATCAACGCAATGCGGCGTTCAGACAACGCACCGACTTCAGCAATCGCCAGGGCAATGTTGTCCGCCGCCATTGCCACAGGCTCAGCATGGAAGTTACCGCCGGACACCACTTCATTTTCCTGCGCGAATACCAGTGGGTTATCGGACACCGCGTTGGCTTCCACCAGCAACACCTCTGCAGCCTGGCGCAGTTGCGTCAGACACGCGCCCATCACCTGCGGCTGGCAACGAAGGGAATACGGATCCTGCACCTTTTCACAGTTGTGGTGTGAATCTGCAATACCACTGGTTTCGGTGAGTACATGACGGTACATCGCAGCGGCATCAATTTGTCCGCGCTGGCCGCGCACCTCGTGAATACGGGCGTCGAACGGGCGACGAGAGCCCAGTACAGCTTCAGTGGTCAAGGCTCCGCACACCACTGCTGAGGCGAAAAGATCTTCAGCCTCAAACAGGCCGCGTAAAGCGAATGCCGTGGACGCCTGAGTACCGTTCAGCAGCGCCAGTCCCTCTTTTGCCGCCAGGGTGATCGGGTTCAACCCGGCTTTTTTCAGTGCCTCTTTCGCAGGAAGCCACTCTCCCTTCCAGCGCGCCTGCCCTTCACCAAGCAGCAGCAGCGACATGTGCGCCAGCGGCGCGAGATCGCCGGATGCACCGACAGAACCTTTTGCCGGGATCCACGGATAGACTTCTGCGTTCACCAGCGCCATTAACGCCTGGATCACGCTCAGGCGAATACCCGAGAAACCGCGCGCCAGACTGTTGATTTTAAGCACCATCATCAGGCGGACAATCTCATCATCCAGCGGCTGGCCAACCCCCGCCGCGTGTGAAAGCACCAGCGAACGCTGTAAGTTTTCCAGATCGTGTGTCGCAATACGTGTCTGCGCCAGCAGCCCAAAACCGGTGTTAATGCCGTAGGCGGTGCGCCCTTCGGCAACAATGGCTTCGACGCAGGCAACACTGTCGTTGATCGCAGCGTGGGCACTTTCATCAAGCGAGAGCGTGACCGGTTGACGCCAGACGCTACGCAGTTGTTTGAGCGTCAGTGAGCCGGGTGTGAGTGTTAAGGCGTTCATTCATGATTTCCTTGTGTGGCAGCGATCATCGGCAGGTTTAGCCCCTGCTCTTTGGCACATTCAATGGCAATCTCGTAACCAGCGTCTGCGTGACGCATCACACCGGTTGCCGGGTCGTTGTGCAGCACGCGAGCGATACGCGCAGCAGCTTCATCCGTTCCGTCACAGACAATAACCATCCCGGAATGTTGGGAGAAGCCCATCCCCACGCCGCCACCGTGGTGCAGCGATACCCAGGTCGCGCCGCTGGCGGTATTCAGTAAGGCGTTCAGCAAAGGCCAGTCGGAGACTGCATCCGAACCGTCGCGCATGGCTTCGGTTTCACGGTTAGGGCTGGCAACGGAACCGGAGTCCAGATGGTCACGGCCAATCACAATCGGCGCGGAGACTTCGCCGCTGCGCACCATTTCGTTAAAGGCCAGACCCAGTTTTTGCCGCCACTCCAGCCCTACCCAGCAGATGCGCGCCGGTAAGCCCTGGAAGTTGATGCGCTCGCGGGCCATATCCAGCCAGTGGTGCAGATGTTCGTCATCCGCGACAATCTCTTTCACTTTGGCGTCGGTTTTGTAGATATCCTCCGGGTCACCGGACAGGGCAACCCAGCGGAACGGACCGATACCGCGGCAGAACAGCGGGCGAATATAAGCAGGAACGAAGCCCGGGAAGTCGAAGGCATTATTCACGCCCATCTCTTTCGCCATCTGGCGGATGTTGTTGCCGTAGTCAAAGGTAGGAATACCCATCTTGCTAAAGGCCAGCATGGTGGAGACATGCTCTGCCATGGAACGTTTGGCAGCAAGTACCGTACCTTCCGGGTCGGTTTCCGCTTTTTGCTGGTAGGCTTCCCACGTCCAGCCTTTTGGCAGGTAACCGTGCAACGGATCATGAGCGCTGGTCTGGTCGGTCACCAGATCCGGGCGCACGCCGCGAGCCACGAGTTCAGGAAGAATATCTGCCGCGTTGCCGCACAGGGCAATCGACACCGCTTTGCCTTCGGTTGTGTATTTTTTGATACGCGCCAGCGCATCGTCCAGGCTGGTTGCCTGTTCGTCGACGTAACGGGTACGCAGACGGAAATCAATGCGGCTCTGCTGGCACTCAATGTTCAGCGAGCAGGCACCGGCAAGGGTGGCGGCCAGTGGCTGCGCGCCGCCCATGCCGCCGAGACCAGCGGTCAATACCCAGCGACCTTTCAGCGAACCGTTATAGTGCTGGCGACCCGCTTCCACGAAAGTTTCGTAGGTGCCCTGGACAATTCCCTGGCTGCCGATGTAGATCCAGCTCCCGGCGGTCATCTGGCCATACATCGCCAGCCCTTTAGCGTCCAGCTCGTTAAAATGTTCCCAGGTTGCCCAGTGCGGCACGAGGTTAGAGTTAGCAATCAGCACGCGCGGCGCGTTTTTGTGCGTTTTGAACACGCCAACCGGTTTGCCGGACTGCACCAGCAGGGTTTCGTCGTGTTCGAGTTCGGTCAGGGATTTTACAATTGCGTCATAGCATTCCCAGTTGCGCGCGGCGCGGCCTATGCCGCCGTAGACCACCAGCTCGTGGGGGTTTTCCGCAACCTCAGGATCAAGGTTGTTCATCAACATGCGCAGCGGGGCTTCGGTGAGCCAGCTTTTTGCGGTAAGGGTGGTGCCGCGCGGGGCGCGGACATCCTGCTGGCGGTATTTACCTGACGACATTGTGTGCTCCTCATACGGGACAGATGATGCATTTAGATATACTTGTATAGACAAGCACACACAAGGTCGAATTTAACAAAAAAGATACAATTTTGTTATATTGCGTTAGCTATCACGCTTTTAAAACTTATGACATAAAGTGCCCCTGCAGCCGGTAACGGTTACCCGGGAAAAGCAGTCTGGCATGCGACACAATTTGCGATGACGACCATGTACGACGACGGATCAGCAGGCACGGATCGTGCTCTTTAATGCGCAGCCGCTCACACTCCTGCGGCGTGGCGCGCACGGCCTCCACAATGTGCTCCCCTTCAGTCAATGGTGCGACAAGCGACAGATACGCATGCGGTGTGGTCTGGGTGTAATCCTGATTCAGATAGTCCGGTATCCGTTCAGCGTTCACGCAGCGGTCTTCAATCTGCACCGGAATATCGTTTTCAAAATGCACCATCACGGAGTGGAAGATACGGCTGCCCTCTTTGACGTTCAGCTCTACGGCCTGCTCGGCGCTGGCCTGGGTTTCTTCCAGTACCAACACCTCACAACGGTGCTGATGGTTACGCGCGGTGATCTCATCGGCAATACTGCGGATTTCAAACAGGGCTGATTGGCCTTTCGGTTCCGCCACAAACGTTCCGACCCCCTGCAAGCGCACCAGCAGACCGTCATCGGTCAGTTCGCGTAGCGCCCGGTTGATGGTCATCCGACTAAAACCAAACTGTGCCACCAGATCGGCCTCAGAAGGAATACGGTCGTGAGGCCGCCAGACACCGGTGGCGATTTTTTCGCTAATCGCCTGCTTCACCTTTTCGTAAAAAGGCGCGGGAGGGCTCGACTGCGGCAGGGGTGAGCGTGAAAACATCGTGATTCCTTAAATGTTGTTATGCCCACCAGTGAGCAATTTGCCAGGCCAGACGGGCGGCAAGCTTCGCGCCTTGTCCGTCTCGATCATACTGTGGGTTAAACTCTACCAGATCAGCGGCCTGCAGCTTGCCACTGCGGCAGATCTTTTCGATGACTGGCAGAAGTTCCAGCGCCGGAACCCCTAAAGCTGCCGGTGCGGAAACGGCAGGCATTTCGCTGGCGGGCAGGACGTCCAGATCAATCGTCAGGTAGATACGATCGGCCCACGCCAGCACCTTTTCCAGCGCAGAAAGCGCGTCGCGCCTGAAATGCAAATCTTCCACCAGCGTGACGTTGAGACGTGCAGCCTCATCCCAGAGTGCCATCGTGTTCGCCGCGCGGCTCACGCCAAAGCAGGCGTACTGAAATTCCCGGCCGTGCTCATCGCAGTAATGCGCTAGCTGGCGAAACGGAGTGCCTGAGGTGGCACGGTCAGCCTTGCGCAGGTCAAGATGTGCATCGAGATTTATCACCACCACGCGTTCATTCGGGAACGCATCCAGAAGGCCGCGTCCGTGCGCCCAGGCAGTTTCGTGCCCGCCGCCAAAGACCAGTGTACGCATCCCGGACTGCTGGCAAGCCGTGACGGCATCACTTAAAGCCTGCTGGGCCGCTTCCAGCTCGTCACCTTCTACGTAAACCGAGCCCATATCTGCGAGCCGTTCGTGCCCCTGATGGCTTGCCATATTCGCCAGCGCCTTTCGCAGAATATCCGGAGCCTGCACGGCGCCGGGTCTGCCCTGATTGCGTTTAACCCCTTCATCACATTCAAAGCCTATCAGCGCAATGCCGGATGAAAGCGGCGTGAAATTCGGCTGCTGCTGTATCGTCTGAAAAATGCGCTTTGCGTTGCTGGCTTCGGCGCTGTCGTCGCGCCCCAGCCAGACCGTTTCAGCTACGGGCCGCCATAAACTCATACTGCCTCCCCACGGAAAATACGTTGATACAGCGGATTGCGTCCCGGTTCGTAGACCATCTCTACCGGATGGTGAGCATCCCAGACGATAAAATCGGCGACAAATCCTGCCCGTAACTGTCCGTAGGTTGCACCACGACCCAGCGCCTGGGCGGCATGTCGCGTGACGCCAGCCCAGGCCTCTTCAGGGGTCAGACCAAACTGGACGCAGGCCATGTTCATCGCCAGGTGCAGGCTGGCAAACGGGCTAGTGCCGGGGTTATAGTCGGTCGCGACGGCCATCGGCACGCCCTGTTTCCTGAGCTGTTCAACCGGCGGTCGCTGGCGCTCCTGAAGAAAATAAAAAGCGCCAGGCAGCAATACAGCAACCGTACCGCTTTGCGCCATCGCCTGAACGCCTGCGTCGTCGAGATATTCAATATGATCGGCGGAAAGCCCTCTGTAACGGCTGACCAGCGCTGCGCCACCCAGATTTGATAGCTGTTCCACATGCCCTTTCACCGGAATACCCAGCGCTGTGGCGGCGCGGAAAAGTCGCTCGGTTTGCTCAGGCGTGAAGCCAACGTTTTCGCAGAAAACATCCACGACTTCGAATAATCCTTTGCGCCACAACTCAGGCATGATCTGCTCGCACACCAGCGTAAGATATGCCTGCGGATCGTGACGGTATTCCGCCGGAACCGCATGTGCAGCCAGCAGCGTTGGACTGATCTCTATCGAATTAGTCAGGCTCAACTGACGTGCAACCTGCAACATCTTCTCTTCGGCATCAGCGTTTAGCCCGTATCCGGACTTAATCTCGACCGTCGTCACACCTTCGTTAATGAGACGCTGCAGCCGCTGTTGCGCCAGTTTCAGCAGGATTTCAGGTGAACTGTTGCGCGTCGCCGTCACAGTAGCGTTAATCCCGCCTCCCTGGGCGCTGATCGTTTGATAAGAGACACCGTTCAGACGCTGCTCCCACTCCGCCGCGCGATCACCACCAAACACCAGGTGGGTATGGCAGTCAATCAGGCCTGGTGTAACCAGACGTCCCTGAAGATCGACGCTGTGACGGTGTCCTGAAGGTATTTCAGATTCAGGGATCACGGCCTGAATGGTTTGGCCGCGCACCACCAGAGCGTGTTGCTCTTTCAGGCCATACGGCGCGTCGCCTTCCGGATCCATCGTTGCCAGTCGCGCATTTCGCCATATTACATCGTCGGGATGAAGCTGCTGCATGAGTATTCCACTTGTCATGGGTTGTATAGACATTTATTTTCATCCACTGCCCGCTGTCAACCGTCCTGATGGAAAATGTTATTTATTTGTGATGACTTTCCCGCCCCCCGAGGGCAAAAAATGCAACTTTTACCCTTTTTAACTTCCCGTTTCGCTCAACTTAGTATAAAAAAGCAGGCTATTTCGTCTATCCCGTTAAGACTTGCATACCCAGGAGCTTTACCTTGAACATTTCCAGGATTTCCCGTCTGGCGTTAGCACTCGCCTTTGGCGTGACATTATCCGCATGCAGTTCAACACCACCGGATCAGCTGCCTTCTGAGCAGGTAGCACCGGGTACCGCCTCCCGCCCGATTTTGTCCGCTGATGAAGCGAAGAACTTCGACCGTGCACACTACTTCTCGGCGATGGAACCCAACGCTGCGCCGTGGACACCGTCTTCTATTAACCTGCCAAAACAGCCTGACTTCGTCGTTGGGCCAGCAGGTGCGCAGGGTGTAACGCATACCTCTATTCAGGCTGCGGTTGATGCTGCCATCACGAAGCACAGCGCTTCTCGTCAGTACATCGCGATCCTGCCAGGCGAATATGAAGGCACCGTTTACGTTCCGGCTGCACCAGGCAGTATTACCCTTTACGGTCTGGGCGAAAAAGCGATCGACGTAAAAATTGGCCTGGCGATTGATTCCGAAATCGACAGCAACGCCTGGCGCCACCTGGTGAACCCAGCCGGTAAATACATGCCGGGTAAACCTGCGTGGTACATGTTTGATAACTGCCAGAGCAAGCGTGCCGCTACCGTTGGCATGATGTGTTCAGCGGTTGTCTGGTCTCAGAACAACGGTCTGCAATTGCAGAACCTGACCATTCAGAACACCCTGGGTGACAGCGTCGATGCAGGTAACCATCAGGCCGTGGCGCTGCGTAGCGATGGTGACAAGGTCCAGATCAACAACGTGAACATTCTGGGTCGTCAGAACACCTTCTTCGTGACCAACAGCGGTGTACAGAACACCCTGCAGAATAACCGTCTGACCCGTACGCTGGTCACCAACAGCTACATTGAAGGTGACGTTGACCTGGTATCCGGTCGTGGCGCGGTGGTGTTTGATAACACCGACTTCCGCGTGGTGAACTCACGTACTCAGCAGGAAGGTTACGTGTTTGCGCCAGCAACACAATCTAACCTGTTCTACGGTTTCCTCGCCGTCAACAGCCGCTTCAATGCTGCCGGTGATGGCGTGGCGCAACTGGGCCGTTCCCTGGATGTGGACTCTGCTACCAACGGTCAGGTGGTGATCCGCGATAGCGTGATCAACGAAGGCTTTAACATGGCGAAGCCATGGGCAGATGCCGCAATCTCCAAACGTCCGTTCTCCGGCAATACCGGTGCGGTGGACGATAAAGGAAACGTGCAGCGCAACCTGAACGACGCTAACTTCAACCGCATGTGGGAATACAACAACCGCGGTCTGGGTAGCAAAGTAGTTGCTGAGCCGAAGCAGTAAGATAAGAGTAAAAGGGGGATGTTAATCCCCCTTTTTACTGCGACTGGATACGTCAGGTACCGAACTTAAGATACGCATCCAATAGTTGCATAATCGCAACCATGAGTTGCAGGAACAGAATTGCCCATTCCACACCGCTCATACGCCACTCCTTTGGTATAGAGCACTTCTCCTCTGGTTTACCTTTCCGCTGCCTGTCACCAGAAGTGTGTTGGTTATGTTTTGATGTGCTCCGCAGTTTAGGCACCGTCGGCACCACCCGACGGCCAGGTCTTAAAAAGGATCCTTAATTACGGAACTGCAACACATCGAACCAACGGACATAATGATATCAAACCATCACTGTACATAAATACAGTTAAAGCCAGTTTAGGAATTTATAAAGCAAATGCACCTAACTAACTGATTATTTTATAAATACCAATCACTAATCATTCCGTATTCTCTTTTCTTCGTTGACGATGAATTTACATCGCCTTAAGCCAATACTATGATGATCAGGTTGGTTACGTTTTGATGTGCTCACCCGGCGACCACCGGGCATAAAAAAACCTCGCATTCGCGAGGTTTTTTGTTTTAAGCCGCTTAGTGGGCGTTAACCACCACCCACATCGGCCCCTGGCCTACTGCATAGCGCCCTTTCTCTTCCAGCAGGCCCTGCTCGCCTTTGATTTCATACAACGCAATGTGGTGGGATTTCTGCCCTGCTGCAATCAGATATTTACCACTGTGGTCGATATTAAAACCGCGCGGCTGGGTTTCCGTTGGCTGGAATCCTTCAATCGCCAGCACACTGCCATCTTCCGAGACACTAAACACGGTAATCAGGCTGGAGGTACGATCACAGGCGTACAAATGGCGGCCATTTGGCGTAATGTGAATATCCGCAGCCCAACGGGTGTCAGAGAAGTCAGATGGCATCATATCCAGCGTCTGCACGCACTCAATCTGGCCGTTAGGGTCCTTCAGTTCCCAGACGTCCACCGAGCTGTTCAGTTCGTTCACAACGTAGGCGTACTGCTGGTTCGGATGGAAGACCATATGACGCGGCCCAGCCCCCTCTACGGTGGTCACTTCCGCCGGATTCTGTGCCACCAGGTGGCCATCGTTGCTCAGGGTGAACAGGCAGATACGATCCTGCTTCAGCGCTGGCACCCACAGCGTGCGGTTGTCCGGCGTGATATTCGCCGAGTGGCAGCCTTCCAGCCCTTCCACCACATCCACAGTCTCGACCGGGATGCCGTCGTCCAGACGTGTAACACTGACACAGCCCGCGTTATAAGAGCCACTGAAGACAAAGTTACCTTTATGATCGGTTGAAATATGGGTTGGGCTGCCCGGCAATGGCGCTTCGGCAGTGTAAGTCAGCGCGCCGTCATCCGGAGAAATACGGTAAGCCAGCACGCGAAACTCCGGGCGTACACCCACGTACAAGAAACGTTTATCCGGACTGATGACCATCGGCTGCACCTGGCCTGGCACATCAACAACCTGAACCAGCGTGAGTGTCCCCTCGGTATTTAAACGCCAGACGTGGATCTGCTGGCTTTCAGGACTGGCGGTATAAACGGTTTGTTTCATGAATATTCACTCCTCACTGCGCATGAAAGTAGTTAACTTTTGACGGTGAATGCTGAATTGTCGACAGGAGTTTTGAAGCATCCGCCTCTCGGTGTACCATCCCATCAAAACGTAAATTCAATATTAACCCGGAAAAACAAATGACCTCGCGTGTGATTGCTCTGGATTTAGACGGTACCTTACTGACGCCGCAAAAAACCCTCCTCCCCTCCTCCCTTGAAGCGCTTAAACGCGCGCAGGAAGTGGGATATCAACTCCTTATCGTAACGGGTCGACATCACGTTGCCATTCACCCTTTTTATCAGGCACTGGCGTTAGATACACCTGCAATTTGTTGTAATGGCACTTATTTGTATGATTATCAGGCGAAAAAGGTTCTGGAATCTGATCCGCTGCCGGTTCCTCAGGCGCTGCAATTGATTGATCTGCTGGATGAACACGCCGTACACGGCCTGATGTATGTGGATAACGCGATGGTCTATGAACGCCCGACCGGCCATGTGATACGCACCAGCAACTGGGCGCAGTCCCTGCCTGAAGCCCAGCGTCCGGTCTTTACCCAGATATCCTCTATGCGCCAGGCGGCGAAGGATGTTGATGCTATCTGGAAATTCGCGCTAACGGATGAAGACACCACCAAACTGAATACCTTCGCAAAACACGTGGAAGAGACTCTGGGTCTGGAGTGTGAATGGTCCTGGCATGACCAGGTTGATATCGCCCGCAAAGGCAACAGCAAAGGCAAACGTCTGACACAGTATGTGGAATCTCAGGGGTGGTCGATGCGTGACGTGATCGCCTTTGGCGACAACTACAACGACATCAGCATGCTGGAAGCCGCCGGTACCGGCGTGGCGATGGGCAATGCCGATGACGCGGTGAAAGCGCGCGCCAACGTGGTGATTGGCGATAACACTACCGACAGTATCGCGCAGTACATTTATACTCACCTGCTGTAATCAGGCGGTGATCGAGACGCTCTTAATTTGCGCGTAAAGCCAGAGGCCGGGTTTGATCCCCAATTCATCTCTGGCCCACGGGCTGATACGCGCCCAGAGCGTCCTGCTGCCGACCTCAAGCTTTACTTCAACCTGGCCGTTATCATCAAAGCATTCCGCCACTTTCGCACGCAGAATATTTCGGATACTGGTCTGCAACGGCGGTTGCAAGACCAGAGAGACATCCGACGCCTGAATACGAATACGCAGCGCAGACTGCAACGGTTTGTCGATTTTGTTGACCCACAGATGCTGATCGCCCAGTGCCAGCGCAGTCATTGCGTAATGCGGATGGTGTTCCAGCACGCTGACTTTGAGAATGCTGCTCTGCTGTTCCCTGGGTAACCAGGGGTGCATCACGCTGCTGCCCCACACCTCTTCCAGGTTGCCGAAGGCCTTAACACTGCCCTCTTCAAGCACCAGCACTTTATCGGCCAGATGCAGGATCTCATCCAGCGAGTGGCTAACGTAGAGCATCGGAATATTAATTTCACGCGTCAGGCGCTGCAGATACGGCAGGAGTTCACGTTTACGCGGAATATCCAGCGAGGCCAGAGGTTCATCGAGCAACAGCAACTCTGGCGCGGTCAGTAACGCCCGGCCAATCGCCACACGCTGTTTCTCGCCGCCGGAAAGCGAAGATGGCAGCCTGTCGAGCAGCGGTTCAATCCCTAAAAGGGTCACCAGCTTATCAAACTGACCGGCCATGCTTTTCGCCATGCCATAACGCAAATTTCCGCGCACACTGTAGTGCGGAAATAATCGTGCATCCTGGAAAACATAGCCAATACGGCGTTTATCCGGCGAAAGATACACTTTATTTTCCACGTCATTTAAGACGCGGTTATTTAATACAATGCGCCCTGATTGCGGGCGGGTCAGACCGCTGATTGCATTAATCAACGACGTTTTCCCCGCGCCAGACACGCCAAAAATAGCGGTGATGCCACTGGCTGGCAGCGTTTCATTAATCGTCAGGGTATGATTTCCCAGCGTCTGGGTAAATTGAAGCTCCAGCATGACTATTTCCCCATCCGCTCACGGCTGAGTCGCGCCAGCCATTCCGACACCAGCAATGATACCAGCGCTAATACGATTGATATAATGCACAGTCGCGCTGCGGCACTTTCTCCACCCGGCGTCTGAATCAGGGTGTACATGGCCGACGGAATCGTTCGAGTCTCACCGGGGATATTCGACACAAAGGTAATTGTCGCGCCAAACTCGCCCAGCGAGCGGGCAAAGGCCAACACCGTACCGACAATAATGCCGGGTAATGTCAGCGGCAGCGTAATGGTAAAGAAAACGCGCCAGCGCCCGGCGCCCAGCGTGCGGGCCGCCTGTTCCAGCTTGAGATCCACCCCCTCCAGCGCCAGACGGATAGCCCTGACCATCAGAGGGAATGACATCACCGCCGCCGCCAGTACCGCACCGCGCCAGCTAAAAGCAAACGTCAGCCCAAACCAGTCATAGAGCTTCTCACCGATAAAGCCGCGACGTCCCATTGAAATCAGTAACAGATAACCGACCACCACGGGCGGCAACACGAGGGGAAGATGAAGCACACTGTCCAACAGGGCTTTACCTGGAAACTTACAGCGGACCAGTAACCAGGCAAAGAAGATCCCGAAGGGCAAACTCAGCACGACTGCCAGGGAAGAGACTTTAAGGCTCAGCAGCACGGCCTGCCATTCAGGATCGGTCAATATCATCAGTGAGTTGTAAATCCATAACGTTTAAAGATTGCAGAGGCTTCTGGTCCTTTCAGATAATCATAAAAGGCAGAAACCGTCGCATTTTTATGTCCATCAACAATCGCAACAGGGTATTCCACTTTCTTGTGGGAGTCTTCCGGGAAGGTCCCCACCACTTTGACACCTTTGCTGGCAATGGCATCAGAACCGTAGACAATACCCAGCGGAGCTTCGTTGCGTTCCACCAGCGCCAGCGCACCGCGGACATCTTCAGCCGGGGCCAGTTTCGGTGACAATGTCTCCCATGCGCCCAGTTTTTGCAGCGCTTCTTTGGCGTAGATCCCGGCCGGTACGTGCTCAGGATCCCCCACCGCCAGGCGGCCACCATTTAGCAGGCTGATCCAGTTAGTCTTACTGTTGATAGTGATGTCGCTCTGTGCACTTGCTTTCGGCGCAACCACGACGAGGCTATTCCCCAGCAGTGTTTCGCGGGTCGCCACATCAACAGATTTTTTACCCGCCGCGTAATCCATCCACTTCTGGTCGGCTGAGATAAACAGATCTGCCGGTGCACCCGCTTCAATCTGGCGTGCCAGCGTTGAGGAAGATGCAAAAGAGGAGACTACATCAACGTTCTTCTCTTTTTTATACACAGCAGCGATATCCTGCAACGCATTGGTCAGCGACGCCGCCGCAAAGACCGTAATTTTACCGTCGTCTGCCAGCGCGTATCCGGTAAGAGAAAGCGTCAGTGTTGCCCCTGCGAAAAGGCGTACCCATGAACAAGCCATTTGTCACTCCTGTCAGTATCGTTATATACATACCAATATAACGATAACTTCAAAGAGATCCCAGCGTTTAATCTTACCGCTCAAGGAGTAAGTCGGTCTGGTGGTTTAAAGAATATCGGCGAAAAGGAGAAAATCTTGAGAGCAAAACGCCCGGACTGGCCGGGCGTTTTGTAGGGAATTAATGCTGCTTTTTAGCCTGGTCTCGGTGACCAATGTTCGAAAAGACGTTGAACACTTCACCCAGGCCGTAGATGGCACCGAGGATGATGGCCATCACTACTGGTACCATGATCACGGCGAATACCAGACTTTTTAACAACTCTAACATGGTTTTCTCCAGAGATTGTGAATAGCTTATTCTACCCTTTCAAGTGAGAAAAACATCCCCTTTTGTGCGGTACCCTTTGCGCCCTGCACCATTTGGGTCACAATACTCTTTTTGCCAGGATACTGTTATGCAGGCCGAAATTCTCCTCACCCTCCGACTTCAGCAAAAGCTTTTCGCCGATCCGCGTCGTATCACCCTGCTTAAACAGATAGAACAAACAGGCTCGATTAGCCAGGGGGCAAAAAACGCCGGTATCAGTTACAAAAGCGCCTGGGATGCCATCAACGAGATGAACACCCTGAGCGAGCAACCGCTGGTGGACAGAGCCACAGGCGGTAAAGGCGGCGGCGGTGCAGTGGTTACGCGTTATGGCCAGCGTCTGATTCAGCTTTACGATCTCCTGGCCCAGATCCAGCAAAAAGCGTTTGATGTGTTGAGTGATGACGACAATCTCCCGCTGGACAGTTTGCTGGCCGCCATATCCCGTTTCTCGTTACAAACCAGCGCCCGTAACCAGTGGTTTGGTACGGTAACGGCACGCGATAATCTCCAGATACAGCAGCATATCGAGATCCTGCTTGCCGATGGGACTACCCGCCTGAAAGCCGCAATAACGTCGCAGAGTGCAAAACGTCTTGAGCTGAATGAAGGTAAAGAGGTGCTGGTGTTACTGAAAGCGCCATGGGTCAATATCACGAGCAATCCCGATACAGCAAAGGCAGCCGATAACCAGCTTCACGGTGCAATCAGCCACATCGAGCACGGTGAAGAACAGAGTGAAGTGCTGATGACCCTGGCGGACGGACAAATGCTCTGCGCGACGGTGCCGCTTAGCGAGGCTGACGGATTAGAAGAAGGTGCTGTAGTCACCGCATATTTCAACGCAGACCGGGTGATTATCGCCACATTGTGCTGAGCACATTGACAATCGTACCGACAGTGAGTATCCCTGACATCTGTTGCTGCAAAAAATGGGATAAATTATGTCATCATTGCATATTTCGCAAGGCACGTTTCGTCTTAGCGATACCCGAACACTGACGATTGCCGATTTGGCAATACGCGCAGGTGAAAGCTGGGCATTTGTCGGCACGAACGGCAGCGGTAAATCAGCCCTTGCCCGTGCGTTGGCTGGCGAGCTCCCTCTTCTCAAAGGTGAATATCAGCGCCATTTTTCGCGCCTGACACGCCTGTCATTTGAACAACTGCAAAAGCTTGTGAGTGACGAATGGCAGCGCAACAATACCGATTTACTCAGCCCTGGTGAAGAAGATACCGGCCGCACGACAGCGGAGATTATTCAGGATGAGGTGAACGATCCCGCCCGTTGCCAGCACCTGGCAGAACAGTTCGGCATCACCGCCCTGCTGAACCGCCGCTTTAAGTATCTTTCAACCGGCGAGACGCGGAAAACGCTGCTTTGTCAGGCTTTGATGAGCGAACCTGAGTTGCTTATCCTCGACGAACCGTTCGATGGTCTTGACGTGCAGTCTCTCGCCCAGCTGGCAACTCTGCTGGGTTCGCTTAACCAGCAGGGATATACCGTTGTGCTGGTGCTTAACCGCTTCGATGAAATTCCGGATTTTATCCAGAATGCAGGTGTGCTGGCCGACTGTAACTTGACTGAAACCGGCGAAAAATCAGTACTGCTTAAGCAGGCATTAATTGCGCAACTCGCACACAGTGAACAGCTTGATGGAATCACGCTTCCGGAACCCGACGCCCCTTCAGCCCGGCATGCACTTGCTCCTCACCAGCCGCGCATCATGCTGCGTGATGGACTTGTCTCTTATGACGATCGCCCAATCCTTAACCACCTCAACTGGACAGTCAATCCTGGCGAGCACTGGCAGATTGTTGGCCCTAATGGCGCGGGGAAATCGACGCTGCTGAGCCTGATCACCGGGGATCATCCTCAGGGTTACAGTAACGATCTCACGCTGTTTGGTCGGCGTCGCGGCAGTGGTGAAACCATCTGGGATATCAAAAAGCATATCGGTTATGTCAGCAGCAGCCTGCATCTGGATTACCGTGTCAGCACAACGGTGCGCAATGTGATCCTCTCCGGGTATTTTGATTCCATCGGCATTTATCAGGCGGTATCGGACAAACAGCACAAGCTGGCTCAGCAATGGCTGGATATTCTTGGAATGGATACCCGGGTCGCTGACGCGCCGTTTCATAGTCTGTCGTGGGGGCAGCAGCGGCTGGCGCTGATCGTTCGCGCCCTGGTGAAGCACCCTACGCTTCTGATCCTCGATGAACCCCTGCAGGGACTGGACCCGCTGAACCGACAGTTAATCCGCCGCTTTGTGGATGTCCTCATTAATGAAGGCGAAACGCAACTGCTGTTTGTTTCACACCATGCCGAAGACGCCCCATACTGCATCACACACCGTCTGGAGTTTGTCCCTGACGGTGAACGCTATGATTATCTGCTGAGCAAAATAGACTAAACTCCGGAGGGCTCAGCCCTCCGTTTTTCAGATAACCTGCATTAAGACATCTCTATCCCTTTGATCTACAATGCCACACGACATCTGAAAATCGGTATTTAAAAACAGTGTAAACGATTCCACTATTTTATCCCATGTCACACTTTTCGCGACTCTGTTATGCTATGGTTATTACATACCATAAGCCCAATGGAGCGAAATATGCGAGTTCTGGTAACAGGTGGTAGCGGTTACATCGGAAGTCATACCTGTGTGCAACTGCTGCAAAATGGTCATGATGTCATCATCCTCGACAACCTGTGCAATAGTAAGCGCAGCGTGCTGCCTGTAATTGAACGTCTTGGCGGTAAACAGCCAACGTTCGTGGAAGGCGACATCCGCAATGAAGCGCTGATGACCGAGATCCTTCACGACCACGCCATTGAAACGGTGATCCACTTCGCCGGCCTGAAGGCGGTCGGTGAATCCGTTGCGAAACCGCTGGAGTATTACGACAACAACGTCAACGGAACCTTGCGTTTAATCTCCGCCATGCGTGCGGCAAACGTCAAAAACTTTATCTTCAGCTCATCCGCCACCGTCTATGGTGACCAGCCCAAAATCCCTTACGTTGAAAGTTTCCCAACCGGTACGCCGCAAAGTCCGTATGGCAAAAGCAAACTGATGGTGGAACAGATCCTGACCGATCTGCAAAGAGCACAGCCTGAGTGGAGCATTGCGTTGCTGCGCTACTTCAACCCGGTCGGTGCACATTCATCAGGTGACATGGGTGAAGATCCTCAGGGTATTCCCAACAACCTGATGCCGTATATCGCACAGGTTGCAGTTGGTCGTCGTGACTCACTGGCAATTTTTGGTAATGACTATCCAACCGAAGATGGCACCGGCGTGCGTGATTACATCCACGTTATGGATCTGGCCGACGGGCACGTGGCGGCCATGCAGCAACTGGCAAACAAGCCGGGCGTACATATTTATAACCTCGGCGCCGGGATCGGCAGCAGCGTGCTGGATGTGGTTAATGCCTTCAGCAAAGCCTGCGGTAAGCCGGTGAACTATCACTTCGCACCGCGTCGTGAAGGTGACCTTCCTGCTTACTGGGCCGATGCCTCCAAAGCCGATAAAGAGCTTAACTGGCGTGTTACCCGCACGCTGGATGAAATGGCACAGGATACCTGGCACTGGCAGTCCCGCCACCCACAAGGTTATCCGGACTAAGGATCCGTCATGACTTCATTTAATCCCGTCGATCATCCGCATCGTCGTTTTAACCCGTTAAGCGGGCAATGGATTTTAGTTTCTCCGCATCGCGCCAAGCGCCCCTGGCAGGGGGCGCAGGAGACGCCTGCGAAACAGACACTGCCACAGCATGATCCGGACTGCTTCCTGTGTCCGGGTAACACCCGCGTCACCGGAGATAAAAACCCGGACTACAAAGGCACCTTCGTCTTTACCAACGATTTTGCCGCCCTGATGACCGACACGCCGGACGCGCCGGAAAGCCACGATCCGCTGATGCGCTGCGAAAGCGCGCGCGGAACCAGCCGCGTGATCTGCTTCTCGCCCGATCACAGCAAAACGCTGCCGGAACTGAGCATTGAGGCACTGAAAGAAGTAGTAAACACCTGGCAAACGCAAACCGCAGAGCTGGGTCAGACTTACCCATGGGTGCAGGTGTTTGAAAACAAAGGTGCGGCTATGGGCTGCTCTAACCCGCATCCGCACGGGCAGATCTGGGCGAACAGTTTCCTGCCTAACGAAGCCGAACGTGAAGACCGTCTGCAAAAAACCTATTACGCGGAAAACGGTTCTTCAATGCTGGTGGACTACACCCAACGTGAGCTGGCAGATGGCAGCCGCACTGTGGTGGAAACCGAACACTGGCTGGCCGTGGTGCCTTACTGGGCCGCCTGGCCCTTCGAAACGCTGTTGCTGCCAAAAGCACACGTGCAGCGCATTACGGACCTCAGTGACGCACAGCGCGACGACCTTGCTCTGGCACTGAAAAAACTGACCAGCCGTTATGACAATCTGTTCCAGTGCTCCTTCCCGTACTCCATGGGCTGGCACGGCGCACCGTTTAACGGTGAAGAGAATCAACACTGGCAGTTGCATGCCCATTTCTATCCGCCGCTGCTGCGTTCTGCGACGGTACGTAAATTTATGGTGGGCTATGAAATGCTGGCGGAAACGCAGCGTGACCTGACGGCGGAACAGGCGGCAGAACGTCTGCGTGCCGTCAGCGACGTCCACTATCGCGAATCAGGAGTCTAAAAAAAATGAGTCTGAAAGATAAAACACAATCCCTGTTTGCTGAAAAATTTGGCTACCCTGCCACCCACGTTATCCAGGCACCTGGCCGCGTCAACCTGATTGGTGAACATACCGACTACAACGACGGTTTTGTGCTGCCTTGTGCCATTGATTACCAGACAGTCATCAGCTGTGCAAAACGCGACGACCGCAAAGTCCGCGTGATTGCGGCGGATTACGGCAATGAGACAGACGAGTTTTCTCTCGATGCCCCGATTGTGACACACGACAACCAGCAATGGTCTAACTACGTGCGCGGCGTAGTGAAGCACCTGCAGAAACGTAACAAGAACTTTGGCGGTGCCGATCTCGTTATCAGTGGCAACGTACCACAGGGGGCAGGCTTAAGCTCCTCAGCCTCTCTGGAAGTCGCCGTAGGAACCGTGTTCCAGCAGCTTTATCATCTGCCGCTGGATGGCGCGCAAATCGCCCTGAACGGTCAGGAAGCAGAAAACCAGTTCGTGGGCTGCAACTGCGGCATTATGGATCAGTTGATCTCCGCGTTGGGTAAAAAAGAGCATGCGCTGCTGATCGACTGCCGCTCGCTTGGCACCAAAGCCGTTCCGCTGCCAAAAGGTGCCGCGGTCATTATTATCAACAGCAACTTTAAACGCACGCTGGTGGGGAGCGAGTACAACACCCGCCGCCAGCAGTGCGAAACTGGTGCGCGCTTCTTCCAGCAACCCGCCCTGCGCGACGTGACGCTTAATGAATTCAATAAGGTGGCCCACGAGCTGGATCCGGTCGTCGCCAAACGCGTTCGTCACGTGCTGACGGAGAACGTCCGTACCGTCGAAGCCGCGTCCGCGCTGGCGAAAGGTGATCTGAAACGTATGGGTGAGTTGATGGCGGAATCTCACGCCTCCATGCGCGATGATTTCGAGATCACCGTTCCGCAAATCGACACCCTGGTGGAAATCGTCAAGGCAGTCATTGGCGATAAAGGTGGCGTGCGTATGACCGGCGGTGGCTTCGGGGGCTGCATTGTTGCCCTGGTGCCGGAAGAACTGGTTCCTGCCGTCCAGCAGGCGGTAGAGAAACAATACGAAGCGAAAACAGGTATTAAAGAAACGTTCTACGTGTGTAAAGCATCACAAGGAGCCGGACAGTGCTAAACGAAACACCTACCTTCGCACCGGATGGTCTGCCGTATCGCCTGTTAACCCTGCGCAACAGCGCGGGGATGGTGGTTACGCTGATGGACTGGGGTGCAACCCTTCTTTCTGCCCGCGTACCGATGCCGGACGGCAGCGTGCGCGAAACCCTGCTCGGCTGTGCCTCGCCTGAGCAGTATGTCAATCAGTCCGCCTATCTGGGCGCATCTGTAGGGCGCTACGCTAACCGCATCGCTAAGAGCCGTTTTGAACTCGACGGCGTGGAGTATTCTCTGCTTCCAAGCCAGGGTGAGAACCAGTTGCACGGTGGTCCGGACGGGTTCGACAAACGCCGCTGGAAGATTGTTCGGCAAAACGACGGGGAAGTGTTGTTCTCACTGGATTCGCTTGATGGCGATCAGGGCTTCCCGGGGAACCTTATCGCCTCCGCACGCTTTACGCTGACCGACGACAACCGTATCGCCATTGAGTACCGTGCGACGGTCGACAAACCGTGTCCGGTTAACCTGACCAACCACGCTTATTTCAACCTGGACGGTAACCAGTGCGATGTGCGTAATCATAAGCTGCAGATCCTGGCAGATGAATACCTGCCAGTGGATGAAATGGGCATCCCTTATCAGGGGCTGAAGTCCGTGAGCGGCACCAGCTTTGACTTCCGCAGTGCAAAATCTATCGCCCAGGATTTCCTCAGCGATGACGATCAGCACAAAGTGAAAGGTTACGATCACGCTTTCCTGCTGCAGGCAAAGGGTGATGTTAGCCAGCCAGCTGCACAAGTCTGGTCTGCGGATGAGAAGCTGCAGATGACGGTGTATACCACAGCCCCTGCACTGCAATTCTACTCAGGCAACTACCTTGGCGGCACGACAGCGCGCGAACACGATGAGTACAGCGACTGGCAAGGCCTGGCGCTGGAAAGCGAGTTCCTGCCGGACAGCCCCAATCATCCGGAATGGCCGCAGCCAGATTGTGTACTGCGCCCGGGTGAAGAGTACATCAGCGTGACGGAATACCATTTTATTCCGCATTAATTTCCAGCCCTCCTGTCGGAGGGCTTTTTTCTGCTCGCCTTGCTGAAAATAGCGCCGATCGCAGACAAAATCATAACCCTGGATTCACAAGCATCTTACACTCAGAGACTATTTTCGCTATGGTTAGGGTTAAGCGTTGCTGCTGGCACGGCCACGGCAATATAATGAGAATTGTTATCATTCTAAAATGCTTGAGGAGTAAGATATGGCTGTAACTAAGCTGGTCCTGGTGCGTCACGGCGAAAGCCAGTGGAACAACGAAAACCGCTTTACCGGTTGGTACGACGTTGATCTGTCCGAGAAAGGCGTAAGCGAAGCAAAAGCAGCAGGCAAACTGCTGAAGGAAGAAGGCTTCAGCTTTGATTTTGCTTACACCTCTGTGCTGAAACGTGCCATCCACACTCTGTGGAACGTTCTGGACGAACTGGATCAGGCCTGGCTGCCAGTTGAGAAATCCTGGAAACTGAACGAGCGTCACTACGGTGCGCTGCAGGGTCTGAACAAAGCGGAAACCGCTGAGAAATACGGTGACGAGCAGGTTAAACAGTGGCGTCGTGGCTTCGCGGTTACTCCACCAGAGCTGACCAAAGATGATGAGCGCTACCCGGGTCACGATCCACGTTACGCAAAACTGACCGATGCCGAGCTGCCACAGACTGAAAGCCTGGCGCTGACCATCGACCGCGTTGTGCCTTACTGGAACGAAACCATTCTGCCACGCCTGAAAAGCGGTGAGCGCGTGATCATCGCTGCTCACGGTAACTCCCTGCGTGCGCTGGTGAAATACCTGGACAACATGGGTGAAGACGAGATCCTCGAACTGAACATCCCGACTGGCGTACCGCTGGTGTATGAGTTCGACGAAAACTTCAAACCAATCAAACATTACTATCTGGGTAACGCAGATGAGATCGCAGCAAAAGCTGCGGCTGTCGCCAACCAGGGTAAAGCGAAGTAATTTTCGCCGGACATAAAAAAAGCGCGGAGCCTTCCGCGCTTTTTTATTTGTGCCGATAGAATCAACCGCGACGGGCTTTTACCGCATTCGCCAGCTGACGCAGGATCGTGTCGGTATCTTCCCAGCCGATGCAGGCATCCGTCACACTCTTGCCATACACAAGCGGCTCGCTGCCTTCCAGGTTCTGATTACCCTCAACCAGATGGCTTTCGATCATCACCCCAATCACCGCTTTTTCACCACCGGCAATCTGCTGGCAGACATCTGCCCCTACTTCCATCTGCTTTTTAAACTGCTTACTGGAGTTGGCATGGCTGAAGTCGATCATCACCTGAGATGGCAGTCCCGCTTTTTCCAAACCGACTTTCACTTCCGCCACATGTTTTGCACTGTAGTTTGGCTCTTTGCCACCGCGCAGAATGATATGGCAATCACCGTTACCACTGGTGTTAACGATGGCGGAGTGACCCCATTTGGTCACAGAGAGGAAGCAGTGCGGCGCCCCGGCAGCGTTGATAGCGTCAATAGCTACCTTGATAGTGCCATCAGTCCCGTTTTTAAACCCAACCGGGCAAGAGAGACCGGAAGCCAGTTCGCGGTGAACCTGCGATTCCGTGGTACGTGCGCCAATTGCGCCCCAGCTCATCAGATCAGCCAGGTACTGCGGCGTGATCATGTCCAGAAACTCACCGGCTGCCGGCAGGCCACTGTCGTTGATTTCGAGCAGTAGTTTGCGTGCAATGCGCAGACCGTCGTTGATCTGGAAGCTGTTGTCCATGTGCGGATCGTTAATCAGACCTTTCCATCCCACGGTGGTACGCGGTTTTTCAAAGTAAACGCGCATGACAATTTCCAGCTCGTCTTTCAACTCTTCTCGCAAGGTGAGCAGACGGGCTGCGTACTCTTTCGCGGCTGCCGGGTCGTGAATAGAGCAAGGACCAATCACCACCAGAAGACGATCGTCATTACCTTTCAGGATCTTATGGATCGCTTTACGAGCATGAGAAACCGTGTTTGCGGCATTTTCAGTGGCGGGGAATTTCTCAAGGAGTGCTACAGGAGGTAATAACTCGTTGATCTCTTTAATACGTAAATCGTCATTCTGATAATTCATTTTCTTTCCAGCTCTGCCATAACTCTAGTAGTGAATGCAATCCCTTCAATCTAACTTGCTCGCCGCTTAGTGTAAACCACCTTTTACACTCTCTCCCGGATTTGCAGAAACAGACCAAAAAATACGTTTGTCTAACACATTAAAAACTCTACACTTAACCTAAAAATGAACCAGGAAAATTGATATGGCGCACTCTCATTCGCACGCTTCCGGGGACGAAAACGCTAAACGACTGACGCTGGCTTTCGGCGTCACCGCAACGTTCATGGTCATCGAGGTCATTGGTGGGCTGGTTTCAGGCTCTCTTGCTCTACTGGCAGACGCCGGTCATATGCTTACCGACGCCGCAGCTCTGCTGTTTGCCCTGCTGGCTGTACAGTTTGCACGTCGTCCGCCAAACGCCCGTCATACATTTGGCTGGCTCAGGCTTACCACGCTTGCCGCCTTTGTTAACGCCATTGCGCTGGTTGTCATTACCATTCTCATCGTCTGGGAGGCCTTCCAGCGTTTCAGACACCCGCAACCCGTTGCAGGGATGACAATGATGGTCATCGCCGTGGCAGGGCTGCTGGCAAATATTCTGGCTTTCTGGATTTTGCACCGCGGAAGTGGGGAAAAAAACCTCAACGTACGTGCTGCGGCTTTGCATGTGTTGGGTGATTTGCTCGGTTCAGTGGGGGCGATTGTGGCCGCGCTGGTGATCCTCTATACCGGCTGGACGCCTGCCGACCCGATTCTTTCAGTGCTGGTGTCGTGTCTGGTACTGCGTAGCGCCTGGCGACTGCTGAAGGAGAGCGTAAATGAACTGCTTGAAGGAGCACCAACATCAATAGATATTGCTGAGCTGAAACGTAACCTGCACCGCTCTGTCCCGGAAGTCCGCAATGTGCATCACGTGCATGTCTGGCTGGTGGGGGAGAAACCGGTTATGACGTTGCACGTTCAGGTGATCCCACCTCATGACCATGATGCGCTGCTTGAACGGATCCAGCACTTTCTTGAACATCACTATGAGATTAGTCATGCGACCATCCAGATGGAGTATCAGCCGTGTAACGGACCGGACTGCCACCTGAATGAGGCGCAGTCCGGCCATTCACATCATCACCATTAACTGGAAAGCGCGTGAGAGCCTCGCTCATGCGCGCTGTTAATCCACATCCGGCTACCGTTCAACGCAATGAAGGTCAGCAGCAGATATTCCAGTGACATCGCATAGACGCCCTGCAGGGCGAAGATCACCACGCTGATGACATTGATGATGACCCACAGCAACCAGTTCTCAACGTACTTACGGGTCATCAGGATCATCGCGGCAATCGACAACACCATCATGCAGGAATCCCAGAATGGGAAAGCATCTGGCTGAAGTGAAGGCATAGACACATTCAACCCCATACCAGACATCACCGACACCGCTATACGGGTCAGGAAAGCAAATACCGGGTTGATATAGATGGTCATTAAACCAATGGCAACCACACAGGCGACAAACCAGGCGATAGCTTTCGGCAAGGGCAGCCAGCGGATTTGCAGCTCCGCCTCCTGCTGACTGTTCTGACGCGACCACGCGTACCAGCCGTAAATATTGGCAGCGAAGAAGAACAGCTGCAAAAGCAGGCTGGCGTATAGCTGGATCTGGAAGAAGATAATCGCAAACAGCGTAACGTTAATCAGCCCAAACGCGTAATTGCTGATCTTCTCAAGGCTCGCCAGCCAGATACAGAGTAAACCAGCCAGCGTACCTACGGCCTCAATCCATGACAGGTCATAGCCACCTGCACCAATCGGTATATGAACCAGAATGTTCTGCGTGCTAAAAAAATCCATCTTTTCCCCGGAGCGTTTTGAATTAAGTACGTAGTGTAGCCGCAAAATCCAGCATGCGGTTAAGCGGAATTAACGCACCTTCACGCAGAGCGGCATCTACATGGATTTCATGTGCTGCACCGCCTGTCTCAAGCCCTTCGGCAATCGCCTTCAGGCCGTTCATCGCCATCCACGGACAATGTGCGCAGCTTCGACACGTTGCCCCCTCACCCGCTGTAGGCGCTTCAAGAAGCTCTTTCTCCGGCACGGCCTGCTGCATCTTATAGAAGATACCGCGATCGGTCGCCACAATGAGCTGTTTATGGGGTAGCGTTCTGGCCGCGTTGATAAGCTGGCTGGTTGAGCCCACGGCATCCGCCATGTCGACAATAGACTGCGGTGATTCAGGGTGAACAAGAATGGCGGCGTCAGGATAAAGCGCCTTCATGCGAGCCAGTGCCTGCGTCTTGAATTCATCATGTACAATACAGGCGCCCTGCCAGCAAAGAACATCAGCCCCGGTCTGCTTCTGGACATAATTTCCAAGATGACGGTCTGGTGCCCAGATAATCTTCTCACCCAGGCTGTCCAGATGTTCAATCAGCTCAACGGCGATACTCGACGTGACCACCCAATCAGCCCGCGCTTTTACCGCCGCAGAGGTATTAGCGTAAACCACCACGGTCCGGTCAGGATGGGCGTCACAGAAAGCCGTGAATTCGTCAATCGGGCAGCCGAGATCGAGTGAACACTCCGCATTAAGCGTCGGCATCAGAATGGTTTTTTCAGGGCTCAGGATTTTTGCTGTTTCGCCCATAAAACGCACGCCAGCAACCAGTAACGTCGAAGCGGAGTGCATGGCACCGAAGCGTGCCATTTCCAGTGAGTCAGAAATACACCCCCCGGTCTCTTCCGCCAGTTGCTGAATTTCCGGGTCGGTGTAGTAATGCGCCACCATCACCGCGTCTCGCTCTTTGAGAAGTCGTTTGATCTTCTCACGGTAGAATTGCTTTTCATCCAGGCTCAGTGGAACAGGCTTTGGCGGAAACGGATAGATTGCGGCTTCAGGATCAAACATCACACTCATTATGGCTTCTCGTTTTACGGGCTTAACAATATTGCCTTTCATTTGCATGACATAGCAAAACGGACGGCAATTGTGTTTTGTATACTAAACAAGATAGCGAATTTACGAGGAAATGTCATCGAAATGGATAGCAAAAAGGCGCCTTTAGGGCGCCTTTTTACACTGGTGGGTCGTGCAGGATTCGAACCTGCGACCAATTGATTAAAAGTCAACTGCTCTACCAACTGAGCTAACGACCCCTTGCGGGAATTTTTTCTTCGAAGTGGTGGGTCGTGCAGGATTCGAACCTGCGACCAATTGATTAAAAGTCAACTGCTCTACCAACTGAGCTAACGACCCATTCGGGTGCTGACTTCGAAGATTTTTACTCGGTGCCACTTTAAAGTGGTGGGTCGTGCAGGATTCGAACCTGCGACCAATTGATTAAAAGTCAACTGCTCTACCAACTGAGCTAACGACCCGAGTGGTGGGTGATGACGGGCTCGAACCGCCGACCCCCTCCGTGTAAAGGAGATGCTCTACCAACTGAGCTAATCACCCACTCTGTACTGCCGGTAATGCGTTAAGTGGTGGGTCGTGCAGGATTCGAACCTGCGACCAATTGATTAAAAGTCAACTGCTCTACCAACTGAGCTAACGACCCACTTTTACGCTGTTTTCACGTTGTTTGATATCCCGTGGCAACGGCGGCATATATTACTGATTTAAGAATTCAGCGCAACAAAAATTTCGATGAAGATCACTTAACTGCTTAGTAATCATGCTGCACGACCAGAAATAACGCGATTTCTGGTCATGCGATAATCATCCCATCGAATTCAGACGTTTTTGCGCCTGCTTAGCACCTTCGGTACCCGGGAATTTTGAGACCACCTGCTGATAAACCGCTTTGGCTTTCGCAGTGTCGCCTTTGTCCTGCATGATCACGCCGACCTTATACATCGCATCTGGCGCTTTTGGCGATTTCGGGTAATTTTTCACCACAGAGGCAAAATAAAACGCCGCATCGTCCTTTTTACCCTTGTTGTAATTCAACTGACCAAGCCAGTAGTTCGCATTTGGTTGATAAGTGGAATCAGGGTATTTCTTAACAAAGTTCTGAAACGCCGCAATCGCG
Source organism: Enterobacter sp. 342 (assembly GCF_036663495.1). Classification (NCBI taxonomy): domain Bacteria; kingdom Pseudomonadati; phylum Pseudomonadota; class Gammaproteobacteria; order Enterobacterales; family Enterobacteriaceae; genus Enterobacter; species Enterobacter sp. 342. The sequence goes on along the minus strand of NZ_JAWUEI010000002.1, from coordinate 31,832 downwards.
TCATCCTGACGAGATTGATCCTGTACCAGGGCAATGGCCGCGTTATAGTCCGTATTCGCGTCACCGCTTTGTACAGGCGCTCCTGTTGAAGCAGAAGCATCAGCCGCCGGGGCTGGCGCAGAAGTTGCCGCACCGCTCTGATCGCCCGCTGCCGGCTGTGCTTGTGCTGCACCACCACCGCTGCTCAGGCTATCTATCTGCAACAAGATTTGCTTCTGGCGTTCCACAACCTGGTTAAGCTGATACTGACTTTCCTGAATCTGGCCACGGAGAGAGTCAATATCGTTTTGGTTATCGGAAAGTTGTTGCTGGAGTTGGGTTAAAAGCTGGCTGTGAGCGTTAGAAATACGCTCGAGTTGAGTGACCCGGTCTTCTACCGAGCCTGAGCCGACACTACTGATTGGTGCCTGAGCAAAAGCGGCCCAGGGGGCCGCTATTCCAACCAGTAACGACAGACTCAACAGATGATGTCTGAAGTTACTGCTCATGCAATTCTCTTAGTAAACCAGTACGGCACGACGGTTTTTGGAGTAAGCCGCTTCGTCGTGACCCAGTACTGCAGGTTTTTCTTTACCGTAAGAAACGATGGAGATCTGGTCAGCAGAAACGCCTTTACCCTGCAGGTACATTTTAACAGCGTTAGCACGACGTTCACCCAGGGAGATGTTGTACTCAGGAGTACCACGTTCGTCCGCGTGACCTTCTACGGTGACTTTGTAAGATGGGTTGCTACGCAGGAAGTTAGCGTGAGCATCCAGCATCGCAGCGAAGTCAGAACGGATGTCGTATTTATCCAGATCGAAATAAACGATGTTGTTCTGCTGCAGCTGCTGCATCTGAAGACGCGCTTGCTCTTCAGAAGACATGTTGCCATTGCCGTTCGCGTCCATACCGGTGCCGGCACCCATCATGCCTTCGCCGCTCTGGTCATTGCTTGCGTTCTTGTTAGAAGAACACGCTGCGATTGCCATTACAGGCAGAGCGATCATCAGCCCCTTCAGCACTTTGTTCAGTTGCATTTCTATGATTCCTTTAGTAATCAATTAATTATTATTTACAGATACGGCGACCAGGCAGGTGATTTTACCTGTCCATCAGTTGCCGGAATACGCGCTTTGAAACGCCCATCTGTAGAAACCAGATTCAGCACAGATCCCATCCCCTGAGAAGAGCTGTAGATTACCATAGTGCCGTTAGGTGCCAGACTTGGCGTTTCATCCAGGAACGTTGACGACAGAACTTGCACGCCACCCGCTACCAGATCTTGTTTGGCAATGTGCTGCTGCCCACCGTTGGAGCTCACCATTACCATAAACTTACCGTCGCTGCTCACGTCTGCGTTCTGGTTCTGTGTACCTTCCCAGGAAATACGCTGCGGAGCACCGCCGTTGACATTCACTTTATAGATTTGCGGACGGCCTGCCTGGTCAGAGGTAAATGCCAGATTTTGGCTGTCCGGGAACCATGAAGGTTCAGTATTGTTGCTACGACCATCAGTCACCTGGCGAATCTGACCAGAGCCAATGTCCATCACGTACAGGTTCAGGCTACCGGTTTTAGACAGCGCAAACGCCAGTTTAGACCCATCCGGAGAGAATGAAGGCGCACCGTTGTGACGAGGGAATGAGGCCACCTGACGAACAGCACCGTTAGCCAGCGTCTGGATAACCAACGCAGAACGGCCGCTTTCGAAGGTAACGTAAGCCAGTTTAGCGCCATCCGGAGACCATGCTGGAGACATCAGAGGCTGGGAAGAACGTTTCACCAGGAACTGGTTGTAACCGTCGTAGTCAGATACACGCAGTTCGTAAGGGAACTGACCGCCGTTAGTCTGTACCACATAGGCAATACGGGTACGGAACGCACCTTTAATGCCCGTCAGTTTTTCGAATACCGCATCGCTGGCAGCATGAGCAGCGTAGCGCAGGTACTGCTTAGTGACCTTGTAGGAGTTCTGTGCCAGAACGGTACCCGGCGCACCACCGGTATCAACCAGCTGCCAGGCAACATTGTAGGAGCCGTCAGGGTTAGGCGTAACCTGACCCACAACCACGGCATCAATCCCCAGAGCAGACCATGCTGCAGGCTGTACTTCCTGCGCGCTACCCGGCTGCTGAGGCAGACGAGAACGGTCTAACGGGTTGAATTTACCGCTGTTACGCAGGTCAGCCGCCACGATGCCACCGGCATCTTCAGGCGCAGCACCAGGACCGGCCCACTGGAACGGAACAACCCCGATTGGGCGTGCCGAGTCCACCCCCTGGGTGATCTCGATACGTACTTCTGCGTGCAGTACTGCTGCCCACAGCATTAAAAAACCAAATGCTACACGTAATGCCTGCTTCATCATATCTCCCTTATCCGGGTAACCTTACCCACGATAATTTAGCAGAATGTTAACAAACCCAAATAGACAAAACTACCTGAACCCTGTGACTAAACCTGGTCTATTTTTCCCCGTTTGCACGGGGAAAATGTAACTTAAGGTTTGAAGTCCAGTGGTGCATTTTTAAAGACTTCATAGACTGCCTGAGACGGCGGTTTAGGCATCTTCGCCTGACGCGCAGCCGCGAGAGCCGCTGTACATAAAGCCGGGTCGCCACCTTCAGACTTAATATCTAACAGCATGCCGTCTGGAGCCAGTTTTATACGCAACGTACACGTTTTACCGGCATAAGACGACGCATCATAGAATCGGCTTTCAATAGCGGATTTAATCTGCGAAGCATAACCGTTGATTTCAGCCCCTGACGCACCGTTACTCTTAGTGTTACCACTTCCCGTCGGCGCTGCGTTGTTTCCTTTCGCCCCACCGCCAGTTTTCGGCGCATTCTTACCAGAACTGAGATCGCCCAGCAGGTCGTCAACGCCCGCAGCGGCAGCGGCTTTCTCCGCAGCAGCAGCCTTTTTCGCAGCCGCTTTTTCAGCTGCGGCTTTCTTATCGGCAGCAGCCTTCTCAGCTGCAGCTTTTTTGTCAGCGGCAGCTTTTTCAGCGGCAGCCGCTTTCTCTGCGGCAGCTTTCTCTGCGGCAGCGGCTTTCTTCGCGGCGTCAGCAGCAGCTTTTTTCTCTGCTTCCTGAGCAGCTTTCTTAGCAGCTTCGGCTTCAGCTTTCTTCTGAGCATCAGCAGCAGCTTTCTTCGCGGCTTCTGCTTCTGCTTTCTTCTGGGCATCAGCAGCGGCTTTCTTCGCGGCTTCTGCTTCAGCTTTCTTCTGAGCATCAGCAGCGGCTTTTTTCGCCGCTTCTGCTTCAGCTTTTTTCTGAGCATCAGCAGCGGCTTTTTTCGCCGCTTCGGCCGCTAATTTGGCCTGGGCATCAGCCTGCGCTTTGGCGTCCGCTGCGGCTTTTGCTGCCGCTTCCTCTGCCTGCTTTTGCTGTTCCTGTGCTTTCTTTGCAGCCTCTTCAGCTTGTTTCTGCTGCTGTGCCTGCTCTTTCGCCGCTTCCTGCGCCTGCAAACGTTCTTTCTCAAGCTGCTTCAGACGCTCCTGCTCTGCGGCCTGCTTTTCACGCAGCTCTTCCGCTTGCTGTTGCGCCTGTTTTTCACGCTGCTCTTCAGCCCGTTTGGCACTCGCCTTCTGCTGTTGTTGGCGATTATAGTTCTGTACTACCGCACCGGGATCCACCATCACGGCGTCAATGGAAGAACCTCCACCGCCGCCGGCTGATGCATCAATATGCTCGTCGAACGAACTCCAGATCAGCGCTGCAAAGAGAATAACGTGCAGCACTGCGGAGACGATTATCGCTCGCTTAAGCTTGTCGTTCTGTTCGGTTGCCTTTGACACTATCGGTTCCCAAAAACTACGCGGATGATCAAATAGGTTGAGTCATTAAGCCAACTGACTTAACACCCGCACTATGTAGCAAGTTCAGCGCTTTAATAATTTCATCGTATGGTACGTCTTTTGCGCCACCGATTAAGAAGACCGTTTTCGGATTTGACTCCAGGCGACGCTGTGCTTCAGCAATAACCTGCTCAGGAGGTAACTGATCCATACGATCTTTTTCTACCACCACGCTGTATTGCCCTACGCCGGAAACCTCAATGATGACCGGAGGATCGTCATTGGTGCTCACCGCCTGTGATTCTGTCGCATCCGGCAGATCCACTTCCACGCTCTGGGTAATGATTGGCGCTGTCGCCATGAAGATCAGCAGCAGTACCAACAGCACGTCCAGCAGTGGAACGATATTGATTTCGGACTTGAGCTCGCGACGACCTCGTCCACGCGATCTGGCCATGGTTTACCCCTTGTTGCTCTCGGTGCTGGTAAACGCCTGACGGTGCAGAATCGCAGTGAACTCTTCCATAAAGTTGTCGTAGTTCAGTTCCAGTTTGTTCACGCGCTGGTTCAGACGGTTGTAAGCCATAACCGCCGGGATTGCCGCAAACAGACCGATAGCGGTCGCAATCAGTGCTTCTGCAATACCCGGGGCAACCATCTGCAGTGTCGCCTGCTTCACCGCACCGAGTGCGATAAAGGCGTGCATGATCCCCCACACCGTACCAAACAGACCGATATACGGGCTGATAGAACCTACCGTCCCCAGGAAAGGAATGTGCGTTTCAAGGTTTTCCAGTTCACGATTCATGGAGATACGCATCGCACGCGAGGCACCTTCTACTACCGCTTCCGGGGCATGGCTGTTTGCACGGTGCAAGCGGGCAAACTCTTTGAAACCGCTATAGAAAATTTGTTCGGAGCCCGTAAGGTTTTCACGGCGTCCCTGGCTTTCCTGATACAGACGAGAAAGCTCAATACCCGACCAGAACTTATCTTCAAACGCTTCAGCTTCACGACCAGCGGCATTGAGGATACGCGTTCTCTGGATGATGATGGCCCAGGATGCGATTGAAAAACCAATCAAAATCAACATGATAAGTTTAACCAGAAGGCTTGCCTTCAGGAACAAATCAAGGATATTCATGTCAGTCACTGCTTAAACTCCGCGACAATAGACTTAGGAAGCGCACGAGGCTTCATTATGGTTGGATCAACACAGACAATCAGTACCTCAGCTGAGTTCAGTACGGTGTTCTCTGCATTGACTATCCGCTGCGTGAAAACCAGTGAGGTCCCGCGCATTGATGTAATTTCAGTTTGGACTTCGAGCATATCGTCGAGTCTGGCAGGCGCAAAATACTCAAGCGTCATCTTGCGTACCACGAAGGCAACTCGCTCAGCCAACAGCACCTGTTGACTAAAGTGATGATGGCGCAGCATCTCTGTGCGTGCCCGTTCATAAAAAGCAACGTAGCTGGCGTGGTAAACCACACCACCGGCATCGGTATCTTCGTAATAGACACGAACCGGCCATCGAAACAGCGTTGTATTCACTTTACATCCCGGTAATGCAATAAAAGTTAACTCTTTTAAACTTCGCTACTATACGCGCGGGAAAGGTGGTTTGGAATGGGAGAAAGTAAACGGAGAGTAAATTTTTATGGGCTTGGGTAAGCCCATAACGTTAACGGACATTTCTTATTCAGAAGAAGAAGAAAATCAATCCAGCAAGCAGAACGAGATCGGCGATAAGTGGACAGAAGATGCCCTGCCAGTGAACAGCTTTCGGACGAAAGCCCACGCCGTGAATCACACCTGCGCACACCGCCCACATAATGAGGAAACCGTGCCAGATTTCAAGCTCGCTGGTTTTCGCTGCAAAGCGCGAAGGGTCCCAGAAGATACAACCTGCCAGCAGTAATGCCATCACTAAAGAAAGCGCCCGTAACGGGCGCTTATCCATTACCGCATATAACCTTGCGATAATATTCATTAGTGTTTTTCTTCACCCGCTTTAGTCGCTTCAACGTGCTCAAGCGCCAGGGCAGTGATGACACCAAAAGCACAGGCAAGAAGCGTCCCTAAAATCCATGCGAAATACCACATATTCAGCTCCTTACTTAGTACATAGAGTGGGTGTTGCTTTCGATATGTTCTTTAGTAATGCGTCCGAACATTTTCCAGTAACACCAGATGGTGTAGGCCAGCACAATCGGAACGAACACGCAAGCAACATAAGTCATTAAGTTCAGCGTCATATGGCTGGAGGTCGCATCCCACATGGTCAGGCTAGCATTCAGCATGGTGCTGGATGGCATCACGAATGGGAACATTGCAATACCTGCAGTCAGGATAATGCACGCCAGGGTCAATGAAGAGAACACAAACGCCAGGGCGCCTTTTTCCAGACGAGACGTCAGAACCGTCAGCAGCGGCAGCAGCACACCCAGTGCCGGGATAGCCCACAGCGCAGGCATCGTGTTGAAGTTCACCAGCCATGCACCTGCCTGACGCGCCACTTCTTTGGTCAGCGGGTTAGACGGCGCAGTATGGTTGATCGCAGACGTCACAACGTAGCCATCAATTCCGTACACCACCCATACACCAGCCAGTGCAAAGCAGACCAGCGTGATCAGCGCAGCAACCTGAGCCGTCGCACGAGAACGCAGGTGCAATTCACCGACAGTACGCATCTGCAGATAGGTTGCACCCTGAGTGATGATCATCGCTACGCTTACCACACCCGCCAGCAGACCAAACGGATTCAGCAACTGGAAGAAGTTACCGGTGTAGTAAAGACGCATGTATTCGTCCAGGTGGAATGGTACGCCCTGCAACAGGTTACCGAACGCCACGCCAATCACCAGCGGTGGAACGAAGCTACCAATGAAGATGCCCCAGTCCCACATGTTGCGCCAGCGGGTGTCTTCAATCTTGGAACGGTAGTCGAAACCAACCGGACGGAAGAATAAAGACGCCAACACCAGAATCATCGCCACATAGAAACCGGAGAACGCAGCCGCGTAGACCATCGGCCAGGCAGCGAACAGCGCGCCGCCTGCAGTGATCAGCCACACCTGGTTACCGTCCCAGTGCGGGGCGATGGAGTTGATCATGATTCGACGCTCGGTGTCATTACGACCGAGGAAACGGGTGAGCATCCCCACCCCCATGTCGAAACCATCCGTGACAGCGAAACCGATCAGCAGAACGCCGATCAACAGCCACCAGATAAAACGCAATACTTCATAATCGATCATTTGATGACTCCTGTCTTAGCGTGCCGGCTGAGTAGTCGCAGTGGACTGCTCGTAGTGATAGCGACCGGTTTTCAGGCTGCTTGGGCCAAGGCGCGCGAACTTGAACATCAGGAACAGTTCAGCCACCAGGAACAGGGTGTACAGACCACAAATCAGCAGCATGGAGAAGATCAGGTCGCCCGCTGTCAGGGAGGAGTTCGCTACCGCCGTTGGCAGCACCTCACCAATTGCCCATGGCTGACGGCCATACTCTGCAACAAACCAACCGGATTCAATCGCGATCCATGGCAGTGGAATACCGTACAGCGCAGTACGCAGCAGCCATTTCTTCTCGCCGATGCGGTTGCGGATAACAGACCAGAAGGACGCCGCGATGATCAGCAGCATGATGATGCCGCAGCCCACCATGATACGGAATGCGAAGTACAGCGGTGCAACACGCGGAATGGAGTCTTTGGTTGCCATCTGGATCTGAGCTTCCGTCGCATCAGACACATTCGGGGTATAACGCTTCAGCAGCAAACCGTAACCCAGATCTTTCTTCACGTCGTTGAACTGGTCACGCACAGCCTGGTCGGTCGAGCCAGCACGCAACTGTTCCAGCAGTGCGTAAGCTTTCATACCGTTACGGATACGGCCTTCATGCTGCACCATCAGCTCTTTCAGCCCCGTCACCTGTTTGTCAACAGAACGGGTGGCGATGATACCCAGCGCGTAAGGAATTTGAATGGCGAAGTGGTTTTGCTGCGCATCCTGATCCGGGATACCGAACAGGGTAAAGGCTGCAGGGGCCGGTTGCGTTTCCCATTCAGCTTCGATAGCAGCCAGTTTGGTTTTCTGCACGTCACCCATTTCGTAACCGGATTCATCACCCAGGACGATAACAGAGAGGATTGCAGCCATACCGAAACTTGCAGCGATGGCGAAAGAGCGCTTAGCAAATGCAAAGTCACGACCACGCAGCATGTAGTAAGAACTGATACCCAGGATAAACATCGCGCCGCACACATAGCCAGATGCCACGGTGTGAACGAATTTAACCTGCGCAACCGGGTTCAGTACCAGCTCGGCAAAGCTGACCATCTCCATACGCATAGTTTCGAAGTTGAAATCAGACGCGATTGGGTTTTGCATCCAGCCGTTCGCCACCAGGATCCACAGCGCGGACAGGTTCGAACCTAATGCCACCAGCCAGGTCACTGCCATATGCTGGACTTTACCCAGACGGTCCCAACCGAAGAAGAACAGACCTACAAAGGTGGATTCGAGGAAGAAGGCCATCAAACCTTCAATGGCCAGCGGCGCACCGAAGATATCCCCTACATAGTGGGAATAGTAAGACCAGTTAGTCCCGAACTGGAACTCCATGGTCAGACCGGTAGCCACACCCAGTGCGAAGTTGATACCAAACAACTTGCCCCAGAACTTGGTCATATCTTTATAAATCTGTTTGCCGGAGAGAACGTATACCGTTTCCATGATGGCCAGCAGGAACGCCATACCGAGCGTCAGTGGCACAAACAGGAAGTGGTACATCGCGGTCAAGGCAAACTGTAAGCGCGACAGTTCGACTATATCTAACATCATGACTCCTTGCTCATCGCATGAAGACTCCGAGAGTGAACCCCGTCAGAGAGAGATCCACACGCATGCCCCAATACAAATTATTCGCATCCCTGTCGTCGTTATTACCCTGAGGGAGGAAAAAAACGATGACGTCAGGTTACAAATACGTTAATAAAAAACTCAAATTGATCCCGCAAATATAATACGCTGCAAAACCCTTACAATAAACAGGTTTTTATTGAATCACATTTACGTTTTTCGACGGTGATCAATTTATAGCAAAATTACCACTTTTCGGCCATTTTGATCGGGGACAATTTAGCGCTTTTCAGTACCTTTTTCCAAGGATTAAACTTTGATTTAAATCAAAAACAAACTTCAATGTTAACCATGTTTAATCGTGATAAGAATGGTAAAATTCTTGTTAATGACATGTGCGTTCGAAAGTGTAATTGGTTATCGAAGACGGGAAAAAATATGAACAGAAGTGATTTTAATTAACGCAGCAGAACAATGCCATTTCAGATAGAGGTAAACAATAAAGAATAGTCTTCCCTAATTATTTTTCCATTTTTCTTCCGCAAAACCGCAAAATTACATTTAATTCACTTTTATTACCCCATAAGTTAACACCGCACTGTGACTATTTAGTATAAAAGGCCACACTCCCTGTGGCCTTTTACGGGCATCACCGGCTATCGGTCGATAAGGAGGCTAAAAGTGCGCGACTCTCCAGGTCTAAACCCTCCCACAATGCCCTGCACCTCTTCCCTGCCCGTTATCCGTTCATTCATATCCGTCTCGCAGCACCGTTTCACCGTCGGATTCACGGATAACGTCGTGTCACATGCGCTGAACGTCGAAGGATTGAACAGGCGAAGAATAAGCTCGTCACGATCTTCCGCCTTCTTGAGCGCACTGAGCACGCATCCCGTGGGCGAAAGGGCTAACAGACTGTAACTTTCCGGCGTGGTAAACGACGAGCGATTCAGTTTCATCGCATCCCAGGGAATTTTGTTATAGCACTGCACGGGCGTTAACCACGATTTGGCCTGCTGCGCGACACCCGCGTTTTCCGGCGTTCCACTGAAACTGAACAGACTAAAACGACAGGTTAACCGGCCACGAACCTGAGAGTCAGGAACAGGCAGTTTGATACCCGACGGCCTGCCTGGCCGCAACAACAGATCCTCTTTGCCGAGTAATCCCACACCGCGCAATAAGGTCAAGGCAAATGCCTTTTTGTTCTCGCCCACTACCTCAAATTCGCGCAGTCCCTCAGTGAACAACGCAAGTCCGTTTCTCCTTTCCCGAAGAACGGCGTAGTTCAATAGATTCCAGACGGGCACCGGCGCTTCTTTCCAGCCCTCTTCCTGCCAGTTTTCCATCGCCGGGTCCTGTACCGGGCGGGTGATCGAGCCAAACTGCGTATCGGCCAGCACCTCTTGCGTGGTAAATGGCGTAGGGATGAGCACCCGAACACGGTGATCATCTGCCTGATTATCCAGACGCACGTCAACATCAATGCGCCTGCTGTTGTGCGCGAGAGTGATTTCAAACGCTACGTCAAGAGACCCCTTTCGCTGACGCGCCGAACGCTCGGCCAGATTTTCCGGAACGGCGATCCGATGATGGATTACCGCCCTGCTCCGCCACCCCTCATGCACCACCTCAACATCATGCTCTCCTTGTGCTGAAGTGAGTCGCCACTCTTCTCGCGAAGGCGAGTAGTCATACTCGTCGCCATCATCCGAACTCTCTTCGACTTCCAGCACCCGGTCATAAATACACCCGGATTCTTTGTCCCTCAGACGCAGCGTGCCGTCGTCGTTTATCTCTATTTGCCAGAAGGTATTTTCCAGCAGGGTTTCTGTTTCTCTTTCCGGGGAAAGCACCTTCCCGGCAATATTCGGTTCGATAAACAGCGTTCGGTACCCCATCGACGGCAGGATTTGATTCAGCTGGATATCAAACTCCATAAACGGTTCGTAATTGCCGTAATGGACAATCTGCCGGTCAATAAGACCTGGGTCGAGCTCACGCGCACTACGGATGAAATACGGGATCTCGTTGCCTTTCTCATCACGCAGACGGAACTGGCTGGCGCGCAGACGTATCGTGGTGTTCATCACCTCTTCACGTGGCCAGGGCATCAGGTTGAACATGACCAGCTTATCGGTATCACTTTGCGGCATGTTGTCGACAATCTTGCGCATATAGAAACGCGTCAGATTATCGGCCATGTCTTCGGCCAGCTCGAACCGGGAGACAATCTCTCGATGTACCTTGTCGCTGCAGCAGCAGCCGATGCTATCGTGAGCGTGATTTTTGAGGATCTCTTTCCACATTTTTTCCAGTAAGCCGTGGTGATAATCGAAGCCCAGCGTCCAGGCGAGCGTCGCCAGCGGCTCAAGGATATTGACGATTTTGTTCTCAATGCGCGCATGGGCGATTTTGATATCCATGCGTGTCGAGCCAATTGTCCGGTGCACGCGCATGTATTTCCCGTCAATAAACTCGCCTTTCAGCGTCGCCAGTTCATCACGATGTGCATCAATCCGCTCGAACACCTCCTCGAACCGACTCATTACAAATTTACGTTGCGGGTAGATTTCGCGGAGCTTATCCATCACCGCAAAAATGTTCTGCTGTAACGGCATCTGGTCGTGGCCATTGGGCAGCAAAATGTCTTTGGTTACAGAGGCGCTTTCCAGCACATCAAAATAGCTATCGAGTCGTTTCCGCAACCCGTCTTCGTCCTCCGGTAAGTACTTACCAATCGCGTAGCCCAACGGCAACACCTGTGTCGTCACTTCGCTGCCGTCTGTACTCTGCCATAAAAACTCGGTTTTATCGGTTCCGTGACGTTCAGAACACCCACGCCAGAACAAGGCACGGGTAATGCCAAACCCATTGTAGATATGCGGAAGTTGCCCGGACATACCAAACGAGTCCGGCAGATAGCCAATTTTCATCGGCTCACCTAACGCCATGCAGTCACGCATGCCGTACATAAGGTTGCGGACAATCGACTCACCGCTGACAATCGTGGTATCGGTCTGGGTATACCACGGACCGATAATCAGCTTTCCACGCTCGACCAGCGCCTTCACCCGTGGCCGGTTTTCAGGCACCACGGCGAAGTAATCCTCCAGCACCGCCGTCTGCCCATCAAGAACGTAATATTTATACTCATCGTCCTGCTCCAGGCGGGTCAGGATCTCCTCCATATTATTGACCAGAAGAATACGCGACGCTTCGGTGGTGAAGTACCACTCACGGTCCCAGTGCATATGCGGTGTAATATGAACGCGAGATACAGCTTTCATCTTCGTTTCCTGTTAGTGAGTTTTATGGCGTAACGTCTTCTGTTATGTATTTGCCCTTTTTGACGGCCTGACGTCGCCAGAGCAGCAAAACGAGCGTAGAGAGGGTAGTACCTACCAATGCCGCAGCGAACCAGCCCGCCGCAGCGACCACACCGCCCAGCCCCGCGTCATGAAGTAAAAAGAGGGAGAAAATCCCCGCCCCTGGCGTAGACAAGCCGATCCCCATCGCGCCAACAATCGCCCCCGTTGCCATCGATCCAAGCACAAACGAACCAATAACCCGGACAGGATCTTCAATCGCCATTGGGATCGCCCCTTCTGTGATGCCCGCCAGCCCGAGAAGCCACGTTGATTTACCGGTTTCGATTTCAAACTGTTTGAAGAGGTGCGGGGCCAGCATCGTTGACGCTGTGACGGTAAACGCCGATACCATTTTGACAGAGGCAAAAATGGCGTAAGGGCCATATACACCGTTGGCCATTGCCCCCAGACAGAATGCGTACGCGGCTTTATTGACAGGCCCGCCCAGATCGAACGAACACATAAAACCGAGGAGCGTACCAAGTAATAGCGCATTGGCGCCGGATAGACCGTTAAGCCAGGCCGTCAGAGAGTTGTTCAGCCATGCCACCGGCTCGCCAATCACAAACAGCATCAGACTGCCCGCGCCCAGCACACCGAGAACCGGGTAGAGGTAATAGGTTAAGAAACCGTTGTAGCGATTATTGAGACGGATATGGTTTTTCACCCAACGCATCAGATAACCCGCAATCAAACCACCTGCGATCGCGCCCAAAAAACCTGAGCCGATCATGTTGGCAGCAAGACCGGCAGCGAAGCCCGGAGCCAGCGCGGGTTTATCCGCAAGCGAGTACGCGGTGTAGGCTGCCAGCACAGGCACCATTAAAATGCCGAGCATGCCGCCACCGAGTTTGCGGTACATCCACAGCCACGAATTTTCCTGATCGAACAGATGCTGCAATCCAAAGATCTGCGCCAGTAACACTGCGACGGCCAGCACCGTGCCCCCGGCGACAATAAGCGGCACCGCAAAGGAGATCCCGCTGAGAAGCGCCTGCTTGAGTTCCGTTTTAACGCTCTTTCTCGCCTCAGTTTCTGTTTGCACAGGGCGCGCACCCTGTGAGGGCTGTAATGCGAGCGCGCGCTCAATCAACGCCTCAGCATGTCGCAGCGGTTCCGCGACAGGCACTGATAGCGAGGGAATCCCCTGAAAACGCTCACTTTCCTTGATAGCCACCTCTGCCGCAAAAATACAGGCGCGAGCTTCCTGCAGTTGCTCAGGGGTAAGGCGTCCTTCAATGCCGTTCGCCCCCTGTTTTTCAACCACCACGTTCACGCCGAGTTTGCGCCCGGCTTTTTCAAGGTACTCAGCAGCCATGTAGGTATGCGCAATCCCGGCCGGACACGCCGTCACACAGACAACAGTGGGCGCATCTTCTGACGCGATAACGTCTTCATCCTGTGGCACATCATTTAACGCGGCAAGCAGCGCTTCTGCCGTGGTTGCCGCCATCACCCGCGCCCGAAGCGCATCATCCGCCAGGTGAGATGTCAGTTCCGTCAACACCTGAATATGCGTTGAACCCGCCTCAGCAGGGGGAATGGCGAGGAGGACAATCAGCTCGACGTTTTCCGGGCCATCGACACCTTCCCAGGCCAGCGGCTCCCGTAATGTTGCCACCGCAAAAGCGGCCTCTTTCACTGCGCCAGATTTGCCATGCGGTACCGCCAGACCTTCTCCCAGCGCGGTAGGGCCAAGCGATTCCCGGTGAAAGACATCAGCCAAAAATGTCTCGCCATCTGCAATTTTGCCCAGTGCCACCAGCCGCTGGGTGAGCTGGCGTATTGCCTCATCACGGCTGGTATACCTCGCCTGCACGTAGACTGCGCTGGGGTGGGTCAGGGTCGTCAGGTCCATAAAGATCCTCACACTCAATGGTTATTTTTCGGGATCGAGTGTGGCAGACAAAACAATACATTTATGTGATCACTTTCAACTAAATATAACAATTTGTATTTAATTTGTATTGTTTACAAATTATAGTCTGAAGGCATAATTCCGTTAAAAGGTATTAGAAAGGCAGATGATATGGGCAATAAACCGATGTACCGGCAGATAGCCGATGCGCTTCGCGAGCAAATCAACGCCGGTGAGTTAAAACCAGGTGATGCGTTACCGACGGAATCCAGTCTGCAGGAAGCCTTTAGCGTAAGTCGCGTAACGGTGAGACAGGCGCTGAAGCTGCTCACCGAAGAGCACATTATTGAGAGCATTCAGGGCAGCGGCTCCTATGTCAAAGAGGAGCGCGTTAATTACGACATTTATCAACTCACCGGTTTTTATGAAAAACTGGCGGATCGAAACGTTGATACCCATAGCGACGTAAAAACATTCGAAGTGATCAAAGCGGACGAGAAACTCGCGGAAAAACTCAACATTCGCCGTGATGACAACGTCTGGCATATCAAACGCGTACGTTTTATTAAGCAAAAACCCGTGAATCTGGAAGAGACGTGGATGCCGCTGGCAATGTTCGACGACCTCACCTGGGCGGTGATGGAAAACTCCAAATATCATTACATCGAACAGATTAAAAAGATGGTTATCGACCGCAGTGAGCAGGAGCTGGTGCCGATCATGCCTTCGCAAGAAGCAATCGCCGCACTGGCGCTAGATCCGGCAAAACCGATACTGGAAAAAGTGTCCCGCGGGTTTCTGAAAGATGGCCAGGTATTTGAATATAGCCGCAACGTGTTTAACACCGACGACTACAAATTCACTCTGGTCGCTAAACGCAAACAATAAAAAAAGGCCGCTTTACAGCGGCCAACCATGTCGAAACGGACATTTTTATACTTCAACGCCCCCCTTTCGGGGAGCAGAGAGGACTTACTTAATGATGGATTTCAGTGCTTCGCCGATATCCGCCAGGCTGCGAACAGTTTTCACGCCTGCGGCTTCCAGCGCTGCGAATTTCTCATCAGCCGTACCTTTACCACCCGCGATAATCGCGCCTGCGTGACCCATACGCTTGCCTTTCGGCGCAGTCACACCCGCGATATAACCGACAACCGGCTTGGTTACGTGTTCTTTGATGTAAGCAGCCGCTTCTTCTTCAGCGCTACCACCGATCTCACCGATCATCACGATCGCTTCGGTCTGTGGATCTTCCTGGAACAGCTTCAGGATGTCGATGAAGTTAGAACCCGGGATCGGGTCACCGCCGATGCCCACACAGGTGGACTGGCCGAAGCCGTAATCGGTGGTCTGTTTGACCGCTTCATAGGTCAGCGTACCGGAACGGGAAACGATACCCACTTTGCCCGGCTTGTGAATGTGACCCGGCATGATGCCGATTTTGCATTCGCCTGGGGTGATAACACCCGGGCAGTTCGGGCCGATCATACGCACGCCAGCTTCATCCAGCTTCACCTTCACGGTCAGCATATCCAGCGTCGGGATACCTTCGGTGATGGTGATAATCAGTTTGATGCCTGCGTCGATCGCTTCCAGGATGGAATCTTTGCAGAACGGTGCCGGAACGTAGATCACGGTCGCGGTTGCGCCCGTCGCTTCTACCGCTTCACGCACGGTGTTAAAGACTGGCAGACCCAGATGTGTGGTGCCGCCTTTACCAGGCGTTACGCCGCCTACCATCTGCGTACCGTAGGCAATTGCCTGTTCGGAGTGGAAAGTCCCCTGGCTACCGGTGAAGCCCTGGCAGATAACCTTGGTATCTTTATTAATTAAAACGGACATTATTTCCCCTCCACTGCGGCAACAACCTGCTGAGCTGCATCCGTCAGACTTTTCGCTGCAATAATATTCAGGCCGCTGTCAGCCAGTTTTTTCGCGCCGAGTTCAGCGTTGTTACCTTCCAGACGCACAACCACCGGAACGTTAACACCCACTTCTTCAACTGCACCGATGATACCGTCGGCGATCAGGTCACAACGTACAATACCGCCGAAGATGTTAACCAGAACGGCTTTCACGTTGTCGTCAGACAGGATGATTTTGAATGCTTCGGTTACGCGCTCTTTGGTGGCGCCACCGCCTACGTCGAGGAAGTTTGCTGGCTCACCGCCGTGCAGCTTAACGATGTCCATGGTGCCCATTGCCAGGCCCGCACCGTTAACCATGCAGCCGATGTTGCCATCCAGTGCCACGTAGTTCAGTTCCCACTGTGCAGCCTGCGCTTCACGCGGGTCTTCCTGAGACTGGTCACGCATTTCGCGCAGATCCGGCTGGCGGAACAGTGCGTTGCCGTCAGCGCCCAGTTTACCGTCGAGGCAGATCAGGTCACCCTGGGTGGTGATCACCAGCGGGTTGATCTCGATCAGCGCCAGGTCGCGCTCAAGGAAGATGGTCGCCAGACCCATGAAGATCTTGGTGAACTGTTGAACCAGTTTACCTTCCAGACCCAGTTTGAACGCCAGCTCACGACCCTGGTAAGGCATTGGGCCTGCCAGCGGATCGATTGCCACTTTGTGGATCAGATGAGGGGTTTCTTCTGCCACTTTTTCGATTTCCACGCCGCCTTCGGTAGACGCCATGAACACCACGCGACGGGAGCTACGGTCAACGACCGCACCCAGGTACAGTTCTTTCGCGATGTCGGTCGCGGCTTCTACCAGGATCTGGTTAACCGGCTGGCCGTTCGCATCTGTCTGGTACGTAACCAGACGCTTGCCGAGCCAATGTTCAGCAAACGCACGAATCTCTTCTTTGCTCTTAACAACCTTCACACCGCCCGCTTTACCACGGCCACCAGCGTGAACCTGACACTTAACTACCCAAGGGCCGGAACCGATTTTAGATGCGGCTTCTTCTGCTTCACGCGGGGTAGTACAGGCATAACCCACCGGAGCCGGTAAGCCATACCGGGCAAACAGCTGTTTGGCCTGATATTCATGTAAGTTCATGTGTTCTATCCATCCTTCAGGTAATCGTTAGGTCGTGCTTTTATAGGCCCGGCAGCCATATGCCGCCGGGCAAGACTGCAAACTAGACGTCGAGCAGCAGACGCGTTGGATCTTCCAGCAGCTCTTTAATCGCCACCAGGAAGCCCACGGACTCGCGGCCATCGATCAGACGGTGATCGTAAGAAAGTGCCAGGTACATCATCGGCAGGATCTCAACTTTACCGTCTACCGCCATAGGACGATCTTTAATGGCATGCATACCCAGAATCGCGCTCTGCGGCGGGTTAATGATTGGGGTAGACATCAGCGAACCGAATACGCCGCCGTTGGTAATGGTGAAGTTACCGCCGGTCAGGTCATCTACGGTCAGCTTGCCGTCGCGGCCTTTCACAGCCAGCTCTTTAATATTTTTCTCGATATCAGCCATACCCAGGGTATCCACATCACGCAGAACCGGGGTCACCAGGCCGCGCGGAGTAGAAACCGCCATGCTGACGTCGAAGTAGTTGTGGTAAACCACGTCATCACCGTCGATGGACGCGTTCACTTCCGGGTAGCGTTTCAGCGCTTCAACCACCGCTTTCACGTAGAAGGACATAAAGCCCAGACGGATACCGTGACGTTTTTCAAACGCGTCACCGTACTGCTTACGCAGGTCCATGATTGGCTTCATGTTCACTTCGTTGAAGGTGGTCAGCATCGCGGTGGAGTTTTTCGCTTCCAGCAGACGCTCAGCCACACGCTTACGCAGGCGAGTCATTGGCACACGTTTTTCGCTACGGGCACCCAGAGCAGGCTGTGCTGCTGGCGCTGCCGCAGGGGCTTTTGCTTCTGCTTTCGCAGGCGCTTTCGCCAGGTGCTTCTCGATATCTTCACGCGTCAGACGACCACCCACACCGGTGCCTTTAATAGCAGCCGCATCCAGGTTGTGCTCAGCCAGCAGGCGACGGATCGCCGGGCTGAGTGCGTCGTTGGTCTGCTCTTCCAGAGAAGCCTGCTGGCGTTGAGCCGGCGTAGAGGCTTTCTCTTCAGATTTCGCGCTGGACTCTTTGCCCGCGCTGTTGCCTTCGCGCAGACGACCCAGGATCTGACGAGAGGTTACGGTCGTGCCTTCATCTTCCAGCACTGCATCCAGAACACCATCCGCCGAAGCCGGTACTTCCAGTACCACTTTGTCAGTTTCGATTTCTACCAGCACTTCATCGCGCTTAACGGCATCGCCTGGTTTTTTGTGCCAGGTAGCGACGGTCGCATCAGCTACAGATTCAGGCAGGTCGGGAACAAGAATATCTACGCTACTCATTATGTATCCTTTAATTAATCGACGTTCAGCGCGTCATTGACCAGATCTTGTTGCTGCTTCTGGTGAACGGACATATACCCTACCGCCGGTGAGGCGGAGGCCGGGCGACCTGCATAGCGCAGGGCTGACCCAAATGGAATTACTTCACGGAAATGATGCTGGCTGCAGTACCATGCGCCCTGGTTGAGCGGCTCTTCCTGGCACCAGACAAAATCATGAACGTGAGCGTACGGTTTCAGCGCTTCCTGCACCGCCTGGTGCGGGAACGGATAAAGCTGTTCGATACGCACGATGGCGACATCTTTCTGATCGTTCTTACGGCGCTGTTCCAGCAGGTCGTAATAAACCTTACCAGAACACATCACCACACGCTTCACAGCCTGCGGATCCAGTTCATCAATCTCACCGATGGCTGGCAGGAAGGTGCCATTCGCCAGTTCGTCCAGGCTGGACACGGCCAGCGGATGACGCAGCAACGATTTCGGCGACATGACCACCAGTGGGCGGCGCATACCGCGCAGCGCCTGACGACGCAGCATGTGGTAAACCTGAGCCGGGGTAGACGGTACGCAGACCTGCATATTCTGCTCAGCGCAGAGTTGCAGATAACGCTCCAGACGCGCGGAGGAGTGCTCCGGACCCTGGCCTTCATAACCGTGCGGCAGCAGCATCACCAGGCCACACATACGGCCCCATTTCTGCTCACCAGAAGAGATGAACTGGTCGATTACAACCTGCGCTCCGTTGGCGAAGTCACCGAACTGCGCTTCCCAGATGGTCAGGGTGCGAGGTTCTGCGGTGGCGTAACCGTATTCGAATGCCAGCACCGCTTCTTCAGACAGCACGGAGTCCCAGACCTTGAACTGGCCCTGACCGTTGTGCACGTGCTGCAGCGGGGTGTAGGTTGAACCGTTGGACTGGTTGTGAACAACTGCGTGACGGTGGAAGAAGGTACCACGGCCCGCATCTTCACCGGACAGACGAACAGGAATGCCTTCGTCAACCAGGGTTGCGTAAGCCAGGGTTTCCGCGCCGCCCCAGTCGAACAGTTTCTCACCTGCCGCCATGGACTGACGGTCAGCGTAGATTTTCTGCACACGAGACTGCATCTCGATAGCGTCTGGTACGGTGCTGATGCGTTTAGCCAGCTCCTGCAGGCGCTTCATCTCGACCTTGTTCGGGTAGCTCTCATCCCACTCGTGGTTGAGGTACGGCGACCAGGTAAAGGAGTGCATGTTCATTGGGCGCAGCTCTTTCACCACGCATTCACCCGCATCCAGCGCGTCGCGGTAGAGATTAACCATTTCGGTCGCATCTTCCAGCGTGGACACTTTGTCCGCTTCCAGCTTGTCAGCGTAGATTTTGCGCGGGGTCGGGTGTTTTTTGATTTTCTGGTACATCAGCGGCTGGGTTGCACTTGGCTCATCCGCTTCGTTGTGGCCGTGACGACGGTAGCAGAACAGGTCAATGAACACATCGCGCTTGAAGGTGTTACGGAAGTCCAGCGCCAGACGGGTAACGAAAGCAACAGCTTCCGGGTCATCCGCGTTAACGTGGAAGATCGGCGCCTGTACCATTTTACCGATGTCGGTGCAGTACGGGGTAGAACGTGCATCCAGCGGGTTAGAGGTGGTGAAGCCCACCTGGTTGTTGATCACGATGCGAACGGTACCGCCCACTTCGTAACCACGCGCTTTGGACATGTTCAGGGTTTCCTGAACCACGCCCTGCCCTGTTACCGCCGCATCACCGTGGATGGTGATTGGCAGTACTTTATTGCTGCTCGGCTCGTCCAGACGATCCAGACGCGCACGCACGGAACCGATAACCACCGGGCTGACGATCTCCAGGTGTGACGGGTTAAACGCCAGCGCCAGGTGAACCAGACCGCCCTCGGTTTCGATATCAGACGAGAAGCCCATGTGGTACTTCACGTCGCCAGTGCCGAGATGTTCTTTATGTTTGCCCGCGAATTCGTCGAACAGGTCCTGCGGTTTTTTACCCAGCACGTTGACCAGTACGTTCAGACGACCACGGTGCGCCATACCGAGTACCACTTCACGGGTGCCGCTCTTGCCTGCGTGACGAATCAGCTCTTTCAGCATCGGCACCAGCGCATCACCGCCTTCCAGCGAGAAGCGTTTTGCGCCCGGGAATTTCGCGCCCAGATAGCGCTCAAGACCCTCGGCAGCGGTCAGTTCGTTAAGGAAGCGTTTTTTCTCGTCAGCCGAGAAGGTCGCGTGGCCCGCTACGGATTCGATACGCTGCTGGATCCAGCGTTTCTCTTCGGTAGAGGTAATGTGCATATATTCCGCGCCGATGGAGCCGCAGTAGGTTTGCTTGAGCGCGTCAATCAGATCGCCCAGCTTCATCGTGTCTTTGCCGATGGCAAAGGAACCTACGTTAAAGCTTTCTTGGAAATCGGCCTCGGTCAGATCGTGATACGCCGGATCGAGATCGGCCACACGGTCTTGCTGCCACAGTCCCAGCGGATCGAGATTCGCATGCTGGTGACCACGGAAGCGATAAGCGTTGATAAGTTGCAGGACTTTAACCTGCTTCGCATTGGTGTCAGGGTCGGAAATCGCAGAAGAGTAACGTGAGGCATCCTTCGCCAGACGACGGAAATAATCACGTGTTTTGGAATGGAATTGATCCGGTTTGACTCCCGTGCCAGGTAACTGCTGGAACATGGAACGCCAGTTTGCGTCCACTGAGTCAGGATCGGTTAAGAAGTCTTCATAGAGCTGTTCTATCCAGCTCTGGTTGGCACCAGAGAGGTAAGAAGAGTCCAGCCAGGCTTTCATTGCGCCGTTCTGCATCGTGATCCCTTAAGCATTTTTATGCTTACTTTCGCCGTAGAAACTACCACGCACACCACGTGTACGTGCCGGGGTTCACCTGCGAGCTCTTTTCATTTGGCCCGCGAAGGAACCTTTAGAAACTGTCTGGACTTCAGGGTAGTACAGGGCAGTTTTTAAAGGTTTCTGCAATCTGTCCCCTCTCCCACAGGGAGAGGGTCAGGGTGAGGGGAACAGCGCTCCCCTCTCACTACTTATGCACTGCGCTGCAACAACATCGACTTAATATGGCCGATGGCGCGTGTCGGGTTCAGTCCCTTCGGACACACACTGACGCAGTTCATGATGCTATGGCAGCGGAATACGCTGAAAGCATCACTCAGTCCTTCCAGACGACTATCGGTTTCGGTGTCGCGGCTATCGATCAGGAAGCGATAGGCAGCCAGCAGACCGGCCGGGCCGATAAACTTATCCGGGTTCCACCAGAACGATGGGCAGGACGTCGAACAACATGCACAGAGAATACACTCGTACAACCCATCGAGTTTTTCACGCTGCTCAGGAGACTGTAAGTGCTCGCGAGCGGGTGGATTTTGCCCATTATTCAACAAGTAAGGCTTAATCTTCTCATATTGTGCATAGAATTGCCCCATGTCCACCACCAAATCACGCACAACCGGCAGGCCTGGCAGAGGACGGATAACAATTTTTTGACCCGGGCGCTGCAACGCGGAAATTGGCGTAATGCAGGCCAGACCATTTTTGCCGTTCATGTTCACGCCGTCAGAGCCACACACCCCTTCACGGCAGGAACGACGAAACGACAGCGTCGGATCTTTTTCTTTCAGCTGGATTAATGCATCCAGCAGCATCATGTCACGACCTTCTTCCGCTTCCAGGGTGTAATCCTGCATACGCGGAGCATCGTCTACGTCCGGGTTATAACGATAAACTGAGAATTCGAGTTTCATTGTCCTGTCTCCGCATTAGTAAGTACGAATCTTCGGCGGGAACGCCGGACGCAGTTTCGGTTCCATGTTCACCTGACGGCGCGTCATGGTTTCCGACTCTGGCAGATACAGGGAATGGCACAGCCAGTTTTCATCGTCACGCTCCGGGAAGTCGAAGCGGCTATGCGCGCCACGGCTTTCGGTACGGAAGTTTGCCGACATCGCGGTAGCAAATGCGGTTTCCATCAGGTTATCCAGCTCCAGACACTCAACACGTTGGGTGTTGAACTCACTGGAAGTGTCGTCCAGACGGGCATTTTTCAGACGTTCGCGGATCGCTTTCAGCTGTTCAAGACCTTTGGCCATCGCGTCACCTTCACGGAATACCGAGAAGTTGTGCTGCATACATTCCTGAAGAGCCTTACGGATTTCCACCGGATCTTCGCCGTTACGGTTACCGTTCCAGCGGTTGAGGCGTTCAAGAGAAGCATCAATTTCAGCGTCGGTCGCGTCAAGCAGGTCGCCCTGTTCTGCAATCGACTCTTGCAGATGCAGGCCCACCGCACGACCAAATACCACCAGGTCCAGCAGAGAGTTACCGCCCAGACGGTTGGCACCGTGTACGGAGACGCAGGCGATTTCGCCTACCGCGAACAGGCCCGGGATAACCACATCTTCGCCCTGCTCGTTCACGGTCAGCGCCTGACCGGTCACTTTGGTCGGAATACCGCCCATCATATAGTGACAGGTTGGGATTACCGGGATTGGCTCTTTTACAGGGTCAACGTGAGCGAAGGTACGGGACAGTTCCAGGATGCCTGGCAGACGGGACTCCAGTACTTCTTTACCCAGATGGTCGAGTTTCAGCTTGGCGTGTGGACCCCATGGACCGTCACAGCCGCGGCCTTCACGGATTTCGATCATGATGGAGCGCGCCACCACGTCACGACCCGCCAGGTCTTTCGCATTCGGGGCATAACGCTCCATGAAGCGCTCGCCATGTTTATTCAGCAGATAACCACCTTCACCACGGCAGCCTTCTGTTACCAGAACGCCCGCACCGGCGATACCGGTTGGGTGGAACTGCCACATCTCCATATCCTGCACCGGCACGCCAGCGCGGATAGCCATACCGACGCCGTCACCTGTGTTGATGTGGGCGTTAGTGGTGGACTGATAGATACGGCCTGCACCACCGGTAGCCAGCACGGTTGCACGTGCTTTGAAGTAGACCACTTCACCGGTTTCGATGCACAGCGCGGTACAACCCACCACTGCGCCATCGGCGTTTTTCACCAGATCCAGCGCATACCACTCAGAGAAGATGGTGGTGTGGTTTTTCAGGTTCTGCTGATACAGGGTGTGCAGCAGTGCGTGACCGGTACGGTCAGCCGCCGCTGCGGTACGTGCCGCCTGCTCGCCGCCGAAGTTTTTCGACTGGCCGCCAAAAGGACGCTGATAGATGGTGCCATTTTCCAGACGGGAGAATGGCAGGCCCATGTGATCCAGCTCCAGAATCGCTTCCGGGCCAGTCTTACACATATATTCGATGGCATCCTGGTCGCCGATGTAGTCGGAACCTTTTACCGTGTCATACATGTGCCATTCCCAGTTATCTTCATGGGAGTTGCCCAGCGCAACGGTGATACCGCCCTGCGCAGACACAGTGTGGGAACGGGTTGGGAATACTTTAGAGAGCAGCGCACAGGTCTGGCCGCTCTGGGAAATTTGCAGTGCGGCACGCATACCTGCGCCACCCGCACCAATCACGACAGCATCAAATTCTCTGACTGGCAGTTTCATTACACACCCCACACCACAACGAATCCATAAATAACGTAAACCACCAGTGCAACGACGATAGCCAGTTGCAGAGGGAGACGAATAGCCAGTGGTTTAACGTAATCGGTCAACACCTGCCACATGCCAATCCAGGCATGAATAAGGATGGAGAACAGCGCCAGCAGGGTGAACACTTTGGTGAAGGCAGATCCGAAGAACCCACTCCAGATTTCCCACGTCAGCGTGCCGCTGGTCGCGAAGAAACCGATCATATAGATGATGTAAAGGGTGAGAACGATGGCGGTAGCACGGACCAGAATGAAGTCATGTACGCCGTTGCGTCCTAATGCGGAGGCGTTGCTTACCATACGAGAACTCCTGCGAGAAGTGAGAGCACGACTGTAATCACAAATGAAATGTTAGCGGAGCGTTTCCCGGCTTCGAACGTTTCTTCCAGATAGCCAAAGTCCATCAGCATATGGCGAACACCCACCACAACGTGGTATGCCAGCGCGGTCAGAATGCCCCACATGATAAATTTCACGAAGAAACTGTTCATGATGGCAGAGGCCTGGAGGAATCCTTCAGGGGAAGAGAGGCTGGTGCCCAGTAGCCACAGCAGAATACCGACCGCCACAAACGTAATCACACCAGAAACACGGTGCAAAATGGACGCTATTGCTGTTACAGGGAACCGGATCGTTTTGAGATCCAGATTGACAGGTCTTTGTTTTTTCACATTTCTTATCATGAATAACGCCCACATGCTGTTCTTATTGTTTCCTTCCTCCGGACTGCGATGCGGGTCAAGCAGCGTTCCTTTTCTATAACTGCGCGTCATGCAAAACATTGCTTCCAGATGCTTAAACGACACGTTACAACGCTGGGTGGCTCGGGATTGCAGGGTGTTCCGGAGACCTGGCGGCAGTATAGGCCGTTCACAAAATCATTACAATTAACCTACATACAGTTTGTCGGGTTTTCTCTGGAACAGTGATCAGGGTCACGATAACAACATCTTTTTAAATTTTAATCATCTGATTTGACAAATGTTAAACAATATTGTTACAAACGTCATCAGAAAAGGCATATAATGCGCAAAAGTTATGAGGTCTCTCTTTCACCTGACAAATAGTTATGTAACAGTGTGATGGTATTGACCGAAGTTATCAGGACAGTTATTAGTGATATACAGGTTTGAATAATTCGGACTGCAAAAACGCTGATTTGCTGTTGTTTCACTGATATTTCATTCGTTTACCTGCAAGGCGCCATAGCTCTGTACCCTGGTTTGTCCTCGTGAGCTGAGCGGTAAGCCAAATAACAATCTGGTAACGGTGATTAACAGCTGAAAGCAAATCCGGTAAAGCGCAGTCTTAAGCATAAGGCGCTAAGGAGACCGTAAATGGCTGATACAAAGGCAACGCTCACCCTAAATGGTGACACTGCTATTGAACTGGATGTGCTAAAAGGCACGCTCGGTCAGGATGTTATTGATATCCGTACGCTGGGTTCTAAAGGAGTTTTCACCTTTGACCCTGGATTTACCTCTACCGCATCTTGCGAATCCAAAATCACCTACATTGACGGTGACGAAGGTATCCTGCTCCATCGCGGCTTCCCAATTGATCAATTAGCCACTAAATCCAACTACCTGGAAGTGTGCTACATCCTGCTGAACGGCGAAAAACCGACGCAGGCACAATACGATGAATTCAAAACCACCGTGACCCGTCACACCATGATCCATGAGCAGATTACTCGTCTGTTCCATGCTTTCCGTCGTGACTCTCACCCGATGGCGGTGATGTGCGGGATTACCGGTGCGCTGGCGGCGTTCTACCACGATTCTCTGGACGTGAATAACCCACGCCACCGTGATATCGCGGCGTTCCGCCTGCTGTCCAAAATGCCAACCATGGCAGCGATGTGCTACAAATACTCCATCGGTCAGCCGTTTGTGTATCCACGTAACGACCTCTCCTACGCCGGTAACTTCCTGCGCATGATGTTCTCCACACCATGCGAAGAATACGAAGTGAACCCGGTTCTGGAACGCGCAATGGACCGTATTCTGATCCTGCACGCTGACCACGAACAGAACGCCTCTACCTCCACCGTACGTACCGCAGGCTCTTCAGGCGCGAACCCGTTCGCCTGTATCGCTGCGGGCATCGCCTCCCTGTGGGGACCGGCACACGGCGGCGCGAATGAAGCGGCACTGAAGATGCTGGAAGAAATCAGCTCTGTTGAACACATTCCTGAATTCGTGCGTCGCGCGAAAGACAAGAATGACTCCTTCCGCCTGATGGGCTTTGGTCACCGTGTTTATAAAAACTACGACCCACGCGCAACTGTGATGCGTGAGACCTGCCACGAAGTGCTGAAAGAGCTGGGCACCAAAGATGATCTGCTGGAAGTGGCGATGGAGCTGGAACACATCGCGCTAAACGACCCGTACTTCATCGAGAAGAAACTCTACCCGAACGTCGATTTCTACTCCGGTATCATCCTGAAAGCGATGGGTATTCCGTCTTCCATGTTCACCGTGATCTTCGCTATGGCACGTACCGTAGGCTGGATTGCGCACTGGAACGAAATGCACAGCGAAGGCATGAAAATCGCTCGTCCTCGTCAGCTGTATACCGGCTACGAGCAGCGTGATTTTAAGTCTGATCTGAAGCGCTAAAAGACAAGCCCGGTGGCGCTAACGCCTACCGGGCCTTCTGCTATTTTCTGTCCTTATCGTGTTTGTCAGGCGCTGATGAGGATCCCCTGCTCTGCAAACGCTGCACGCAAACGGCGAGCAAACTGCAGCGCATGCTCCCCATCACCATGTAAACAAACCGTTTCCGCCTGCACCGTTGCTAAAGTGCCATCAACCGCTGTGACCTGCCCCAGACGCACCATATCCAGCGTCTGCGCTAACGCCTGCGCTTCGTCGGTGATAAGCGCCCCCGGTTGCGAACGGGGAACCAGGCTACCATCAGGCTGATAACCCCGGTCAGCAAACACTTCCTGCCGAGTGGTTAACCCCAGCCGTTGCCCGGCACGAATAAGCTCGCTACCCGCCAGTCCCACCAGAATAAGCTGTGGATTGCAGTCTCTTACCGCACGGGCAATAGCATCTGCCAGAGCCGGATCTTTTGCCGCCTGGTTATAGAGCATGCCGTGCGGCTTCACGTGGCGCAGCGTCCCCTTCTCAGCACGCACTATCGCCTCCAGCGCACCAATCTGGTAAAGCGTCTGGGCGTATACCGTCTCAGGTGGAAGCACCATTGCTGTACGGCCAAAGTTTTCCCTGTCAGGGAAGCTCGGGTGAGCGCCAATCGCCACGCCATTTTTAATGGCACGACGCACGCTCACCAGCATGGTTTGCGCATCGCCCGCGTGAAAACCGCAGGCAATATTGACCGAAGAGACCAGTGTCATCAGCTCCGCGTCGGCGCTGCCGCCCTCGCCCAGATCGGCGTTTAAATCAATCTTTGCCATCAAGCCTCCACGCCAGTTGTTCAAGATAACGCTGCTGATCCTGACGCGCTTTCAGCGCCTCCTCCAGTGAGCATTGCACGAAATGAATCGGCTGCCCGAGGGGAATTTGTGCCAGATGGTAGCGATCGGCTTCAATAATGCAGGCAATTCGCGGGTATCCGCCCGTTGTCTGCGCATCGTTCATCAGGACGATGGGTTGACCGTTACCCGGTACCTGAATGACACCAGGCAATAAACCGTGGGAAAGCAATTCCCGGTCGGTGGTACGGGTCAGTGGTTGCCCCTGAAGACGATAGCCCATGCGGTTACTTTGCGGACTTATTTTCCACGGTGAACGCCAGAAAGACTCCTGAGAGACCTCATCAAACTCCTGATATTCCGGTCCGGGCAACGCGCGGATTTGATTTCCCCACAACAGCTGTTTTACGCCAAGCGTCGTGGAGAAATGGCGGGCTGAAGGTTTAATCGCAAGGCGATCTCCGTCGCGTAACAAACGTCCTTCGTGCCCACCGATACCCGCTTTCTGATCGGTACTGGAAGACCCCAGGACCGCAGGTACATCAATGCCGCCCGCGACCGCAAGATAGCTCCGGACACCGTGCAGAGGACGCTTAAGCGTCAAACGCTGTCCGGCTTTCGCCCGCAGTCTCCAGCCCGTCCAGACGGCTTTGCCATCCAGCGTGGCCTCACACCCCGCTCCGGTTAAGGCAAACCATGTCTCCTGAGCAAACTCAATGACACACTGACCCAGCGTAATTTCGAGCGCAGCCGTATTGCCAGGGTTGCCCACCAGCACGTTAGCAATCTCCAGTGCAGGCCTGTCCAGCGCACCACAGTAGCTCACGCCAGACTGGCGCAAACCAAAGCGGCCTGCATCCTGAACGGAGGTGTAAAGCCCGGCGCGAATAAGCGTTAACATACCCCCTCCTTCTGCGGAATAAAGCGAAGGGTATCGCCAGGACGCAAGAGAACCGGCGATTCCTGCCCGGGTTCAAATAACGGTGTGGATGTCCACCCAATTAGTTGCCAGCCTCCCGGTGAGGCCAGTGGATAAATACCGGTCTGCTCACCGCCAATCGCAACAGTACCTGCTGGCACACTCAGGCGAGGCTCGGCGCGACGCGGTGTATGCAGCCTCGGAGAGAGTCCTCCCAGGTACGGAAAGCCCGGCTGAAATCCTAAAAACCAGACAACGTAATCAACAGAGGCGTGCAGCTCAACGACCTGCTTTTCCGTTAAGCCGCAGTGTTCAGCCACCACTGAGAGATCGGGCCCCTGCGCGCCACCATAAACGACCGGGATCTCAATCGTTCTGGAGTCAGGCTCCAGCGCTTCACTCTCTTCCCACCAGCACTGCAAACGTTCGATGGCATCGAGGGCCAGCGTATGCGGATTACGCAGTACCACGGTGATGTTATTCATACCTGGAATGGTTTCCACCACTTCAGGGATCTCGGTCAGACGCTGCGTCAGCCGCCAGATACGCTTTTGTGTGGCCAGCGTGATCGGGGGTTCAAGCTCCAGTACGACTGCGGTTTCCCCCAGAAGATAACAACGCGCTCGCTGCACTTAATCACCTCTCATCAGGCCGGGTTGGGGATATCAATAAAGGTCACATCCAGCTCGGTATTTTCCGTCAGCCATTCGCTGAGGGCGCGAATGCCACCGCGCTCAGTGGCATGGTGGCCTGCCGCGTAAAAATGCAGGCCCTGCTCACGGGCTGAGTGAACCGTCTGCTCTGAGACTTCGCCGGTGATAAACGCATCAACACCGAAGCGTGCAGCGCTGTCGATAAAGCCCTGACCGCCACCGGTACACCAGGCAACACGTTTAACCAAATCCGGTCCGGTATCACCGCACCACAATGGACGACGCCCCAGGCGCGCTTCAATCCAGGAGGCCAACTCCAGACCTGGAACCGGCATCGCCAGTTCGCCCCACGGTACCAGAGGTTCAATCTCACCCATGACAGTAATCCCCAGAAGCTGTGCCAGCTGGACGTTGTTACCCAGTTCCGGATGCGCATCCAGCGGCAAATGGTAACCGTACAGGTTGATGTCATTTGCCAGCAGCGTTTTCAGGCGATTGCGCTTCATTCCGCGAATAATCGGCGATTCGTTTTTCCAGAAATAACCGTGATGGACAATCACCGCGTCTGCGTCCTGACGAACAGCCTCATCCAGCAGAGCCTGGCTTGCCGTCACACCGGTGATAATTTTCTGTACCGTTTCACGTCCTTCAACCTGGAGCCCATTCGGGCCATAATCGCTGAAGGAGACACTGTTCAGTTTTTCGTTAATCAGGCTTTCCAGTTCGCTATTTTTCATCATGACTCTCTTAAGCTTTACGGGCGGCTTCGTACGCCGCCAGCGTGGCGACGCGCGCCTGTTTATGGTCGACAATCGGACGAGGATAATCCAGCGTGACGCGCTGTTTATCCGCCCAGATCCACGGTTCGTGAATCGCTTTGGCGGGAACATCCTTCAGTTCAGGTACCCAGGCACGAATAAATGCGCCTTCAGCATCAAATTTTTGCCCCTGGGTGGTCGGATTAAAAATCCGGAAATAGGGAGCCGCATCGGTGCCGGTCGAGGCCGCCCACTGCCAGCCACCGTTGTTCGCCGCCAGATCGCCATCGATCAACTGAGAGATAAAATAGCGCTCCCCGATACGCCAGTCGATAAGCAGATCTTTCACCAGGAAGCTGGCGGTGATCATCCGCAGACGGTTGTGCATCCATCCGGTTTCATTCAGTTGGCGCATCGCGGCATCAACAATTGGGTAGCCTGTTTCTCCCTTCTGCCAGGCCTGTAAAAGCGTCTCGCTATACTGCCATTTTACGTTATCGGTCCAGGGAATGAATGGCCGATGCTTACATAAATCAGGGTGATACGTCATCAAATGGCGATAGAATTCACGCCAGATAAGTTCGTTAAGCCAGACTAAGCCAGCGCCTCCGTCCAGCGCCTGAGGTTGTTCGGCCAGCAGACGGTGCAAACACTGGCGTGGAGAAAGGACACCCAGCGCTAAACAGGCCGATAACCGGCTGGTTCCTTCAATAGCGGGAAAATCCCTGCGCGTGTCATATTCGCCCGCGCCCTGTTTGCAAAACTGGCGCAGTTTCGCGATGGCAGATTTCTCGTTTTCGGGGAACAGAAGTGCATTGAACGCCTGCTGGGGATAGTTAAATGTCAGCTCAGGCAGATCCGCTATCACATCGCCCCGGACTGCAGGGGCGGCCACGCACTCCGGCAATGCCTCTTTAAGGCGTTTAACAAAGGCATTTTTAAAGGGCGTAAACACTTTGTACATTTCATGACTGCCGGTCATGACGCTGCCCGGCGCCAGTATTACGCTGTCATCAAATCCCTGGCACTGAACATCCTTCAGGATTGACTCCAGCTGGCGATCTCGCTGACGCTCGTTCAGTTCGTACTGATAGTTATAAAAAAGATGTGTGACTTCATTCTGCTGACAGATCTCCTGTACCGTCTGAAGTTGTGCGGCAAAGTCACTCACCTCTCTATAAATCAGGGGAATGCCTTTTTCGGCAAGCGAACATTGCAGATCGTTCAGATGTGATTTGAGATAAGCCGCGTGTCGCGGTGCCATATCGTGCAGTTGCCACTGTCCAGGCGTAGCGATAAACAGCGCCAATACGCTGGCATCCTGAGAACGACAAGCCGCCGCGAGTGCGGTGTTGTCATGTACGCGCAGATCTGCACGGAACCAAATCAGATGGGTGGGCATAAAACTCCAGGCAAATATCCATTATGTCCGTAAGGCCATGCTACCAAAGAAAAAATGGTGCAGGCTTTTATGTACTTTGCCATGAAGTGTAGACGCGATGAAATAAAAAAGGCCGCCCGGTGAAGTGAACCCCGAAAGTTGGACATCCAATGATTAGGGGTTTTGCGTTTCAATGGGCAGAAAAAAATATTCATCTGAATTCAAGCAGAAAGTTGTTCTCCACTATCTGAACAGTGGTGACGGTGCAAAGAAAACAGCCAGGTTGTTCGGCGTCGATCACGGAGCGGTCAGACGCTGGACTGAACACTGGAAAGTGAATGGTGTGGACGGTTTTACCATTCCTACCAGAGCTTACTCTGCTGAGTTTAAAGAGTCTGTTGTGCTCTGGATGCAGCAACACAACAAGTCATCCCGGAAAGCTGCGGCGGAGTTTTTTATCGCAACCGCTTATACTGTCAGCAAGTGGGAGCGCCTTTACCGTGAAGGCGGTGTTATTGCCCTACAGGATAAACCCAGAGGACGTCCGGTGAAGTCAGGGAAGAACGAAACGTCAGATAAAAAACTTAATAATCCCCCTCCAGCGTTCCAGAGCGTTGAAGAAGAGCTTGAATACCTGCGAGCGGAAAATGCCTACCTAAAAAAGCTTCAAGCCTTGATCCGGGAAAAGCAGAAGACAAAGCAAAAATAATTACCGAATTAAGGCAAAACCATAACCTGAGAATGCTGCTTCATATAGCAGGATTGCCGCGTAGCACGTACTACTGGCACGTTAAGGCGGAGGGCTGTGGAGAACGCTTTGAAGGCGAACAGCAAAGAATAGCTGCACTATTTCATTATCATAAAGGACGATATGGTTACCGCCGCATTAC